>JAKAKQ010000287.1 GCA_021813425.1 Nitrospirota bacterium | reverse complement strand
CCATTTTTTATTTTAAAGAAGGGAGGGAATGCCTTTAAAAAGTAGATATCTGGCCCTCAAGGCTGCCAGTACAGCGCTGAAAAAGAAGGCCGTGGATTTAATAGTCCTCGAATTAATCGGCCTTACAGTCATTGCTGACTATTTTGTCATCTGTTCCGGAGAAAGCACAACTCAGGTTAAAGCAATCGCCGAATTCATAGAAGAGGAGTTTGCCAAAAAAGGGATAAAGCCTCTTGGCAAAGAAGGTCTTGATTACAGTCACTGGGTATTGATTGATTACGGAGATGTGGTAATACACGTCTTTGAAAAGGAAACAAGGGCATATTATGATCTCGAAAAACTCTGGATGGATGCAAAGACCATAGAAATTGATGAAGATAAGACTGATATGGGCAGGAAGGACAAAAGAGCAGTTCATCATTGAAGGCATAAGGAAATATCTTAAATTATTAAAACCGTATGCAGAAGTTGAGATAAACGAGATAAAAGAGGAAAAGGGAAAAGATATTCAAAGGATGCTCGAAATAGAAGGTGAAAGAATATTAAGTCTGAAAACCAGTTATGTGCTTTTAGATGAAAAGGGTAAAAACTTTACCTCTGCCGAGTTTGCAGAATTCATCGGAAGGCACAGGCCTGTGGTCAATTTTGTGCTTGGCGGCGCATATGGCGTATCAGAAAAAGTCAAAGGGATGGCTAAAGACAGTATTGCTCTGTCAAAAATGACTTTAACACATGAGATGTCGCGCATGCTATTACTCGAACAGATATACAGGGCATTCACAATAATAAATAAAAGGGGTTACCACCACTGATGGGTAAGACTTCTATCTTTATATTCGTCCTGTTCGTTTTAGCTCTCTCCATGTTCGCACTGGTCAATACCGAGAATACCACCATTAAAGTCCCTTATCCCTTCAACAATGTCTATGAAACCCCGAAGTTTGCGCTGATTTTCTTCTCGATAGTCATCGGGGCATTTATAACGCTCGTTTTCTTTGCAATCCGGGACACAAAAAAATTCATAAACAACTGGCAGGTTCAGAAGAGGCAGAAGCAGGACATAAAAGTTCAGGAATTATATTCGAAGGCCTTGAATTCTATTCTCGCGCATAATGAAGATGCTGCGAGGGAATCGCTTGAGGGGATACTTGCTGAAGAGCCTGACCATGTCGGAGCTCTCCTGAGATTAGGGGATATCTATGCATCCGAGGATGATTATAAGAATGCAAATACATATTATCAAAAAGCAAGGATCATAAACTCCCGGAACCTTGAGACCCTTTTTGCGATAGAGAATCTCATGGAAAAGACCGGGAGATGGTCTGAGGCCCTGAAGTACCTCGATGATATTCTCGAAATAGATGACACTAACCTGACCGCTATGTACAGGAAACGCAGTATACTCGAAAAACAGAGCAGGTGGGACGATCTTGTTTATCTGCAGAAGACGATCTTAAAACATGAACATACTGAAAAAGACAGGAAACGCGAACATCAGAATCTTGTAGGGTACAAATACGAATATGGCAGGTACAGCCTTGAAAACAACCAGCTGGAAAAGGCAAAAAAGGCGTTCAAGACTGTTTTGAGGATTGAAAGAGACTTTATACCTGCAACACTCGGGATAGCAGAGGTCATGCTCAGGGAAGGAGAAAGTGAAGAGGCGGTCAACCTTCTTGAAAACGCCTATGAAACCACTTCTTCCAAGATAATACTTGCCAGGCTTGAAGACCTTCTTATTAACCTGGGAGAACCGTCAAGGCTTATCAGCGTTTACAAGAACAGTATCTCGAAAAATCCGAATGACCCTGTAACCAAATTTTTCCTTGGAAAACTTTTCTACAGACTTGAAATGGTCGATGACGCACTCGATACCCTGTCGGGCATAGATACCGGAGGTCTGCTGTATCCCGAGCTCCACCAGTTGTTAGGGAATCTCTACATGAGAAGAAATCAGCCTGAAAAGGCAGTCAGTGAATTTAAAAAGGCAGTTGATATTAAAATGTCCCTGAGGCTTCCTTACTGCTGCAACAATTGCGGCTACTCCTCTCCGGAATGGTCTGGAAGGTGTATGAGCTGCAGACAATGGAGCACTTTCCAGTTCAATCTCGACGGCACCTGCAGGGCCTGAATTATTATGTGATGGCAACAGCACTTCAGAAGCTTGTCTCATTCCTTGATTCAGAACTTGGCCTGTCAGATTTCCCTGAGGACGAGAGTGCAAACGGTCTTCAGATAGAAGGCAGGAAGAATATCAGAAAGATCGGTATTGCAGTAGACGCATGCGACTATGTGTTCAGGAAGGCTAAAGAAAATAATATCGACTTTCTGCTTGTGCATCATGGACTCATCTGGGGCAAAGTAAGGGCTGTCAGAGGCATATTGAAAAAGAGGATAGCGATGCTTCTGAATTCAGATATTTCACTCTACGCCTGCCATCTCCCGCTTGACCGGCATCCGAAATACGGTAACAACTCTATGATACTCAAGTTATTATCCATTGAGAAAATAGGCGAATTTGGTGAGTACCATGGCAAAAAGATAGGATATTGGGGGAGAATGAGAGACGGGGTCTCCATCAAGCAGTTCGCATTGAATGTCGACAGGACATTGAACACGAAGTCCTCCGCAATAATCTTTAATAAGAAAGTGAGAAATATCGGTGTTGTCTCAGGAGGAGGCTGGTTTGCGATTAACGAGGCTGAAAAATATGGAATAGACACTTTTCTTACAGGAGAACCTTCTCACAGCGCATATACGCTTGCAGAAGAGATGAAGGTGAACCTTGTATTTGCAGGTCATTATGCTACAGAGACGCCGGGTGTTAAGGCTGTCGGAAGCCTGATAAAGAAGAAATTCGGCCTTGAAGTCGAGTTCATCGACCATCCGACAGGGTTATAGGTGAACAGAAGTCCCATTAGTTGCAAAAAACAGCCAGAAACGCTGAAAAAACCTTGCAATGACAACAAGATGAAATATGATTCACATAAATGTCGTCTTTAACTTGTTGTGCTTTATGGGAAAGGTTGGCTGGCCTCTTTGAAGGGCAGTAATGTGTTGCAGGCAAGGAAATTTCAGCGTCTCCGTCTGTTTTTTAGTATTTTTTGCATTATTTTAGGATAGATGATATCTTTTAACAAATGAGAAAAGTGGGCATTAATTTAAAATAAAAGGAGGAGCGGTATGAGAGCAGTGAAATTGTTAATGTCTTTAGCACTTTCGGTTTTTATTTTAGCTGTGTACATTGAAACCGCAAGTACACAAGAGGTGAGACAGGATGTCTTATACACCTGCAACTGCGGTCCGGAATGTAAATGCAATTCTGTCAGCACCAAACCCGGCAACTGCGCTTGTGCGAAGCCCATGAAGTGGGGACATGTAATCAGGATTGAGGGGAATGATGCTATCCTGTGCACATGCGCTGAAGGCTGCAAATGCAGCATCGATCCAAAAGATCCTGCAAAATGCGGATGCGGCAACCCTGTCAAGAGGGTAAGCCTGAAGGGAACCGGCATCTATTTCTGCAATTGCGGCGGCTCCTGCAGCTGTAATACAGTCTCAGACGCCCCGGGCAAGTGCAAGTGCGGCATGGATTTGAAAAAAGTCGATTAATCACTCTCAAAAGAGGCAGAGACGGTAACGGCCCTGCCTCTTTTATCTATATTTTTTTATACTTTTTTTCCCCGTATCTCGATACCGTTTCTATTCTTTAATAACTACGAAGTACCCCTACAAGCAAACAGGTTCGAGCGGTCGCAACTGTTGTTTAGTCCTCGATATATTTACCTCTTATGGCTTCTTCTGGAAGGTGCGTGTTTCTGGTGGTAATTACGAGCATTTCATCCCCTGGAATGGCGGGGAATTTTTCTACAATGACCCTAATTTGTCATTGCGAGCCCGGCCGTTTCGGGCATGGCAATCTCGTTTTTCACTGGCATGTCATTACGAGGCGTAACAAACTATTTCTGAGAGCAGTTACTCTAAAGTTTTAACTTGACATTGCATAAAGTTATGAGACAATTATCGTAAGAGGGGAAAAGACTAATTTTTGTTTAAGCGGTAAGCATTTAGCACCAATGTAGTTTGTTCCCGACAAAGCCAGACCGACTGTGAGGGCGGGACGGAAAGCGGCGGGTCTTTAAGAAGACGGCCGAGCTGCCGAAGGAAAAAACCTTTGGCATGCTCGGCCTTTTTGTTCGGGGTGTGACGAAGATGTCTCGAAGCCAGATAAAGGGGAACATGGATGAGCCGCATGTGCGGCAGACTCAAGGATGGATGACTCAATATCTAATCTCTCTTTCCAAGAGAGAAGGAGGTGGATTATGAAGGATGGAATGGGTCGCAGGGAGTTTCTGAAGTATTCCGTAGCGACGGGTGTACTCATCGCTACAGGGGAAGGAATGATAAAAAACGTTATGGCACAGGGGATGCCAAAGGTTACCGAAGTCGATAAGGCAACCGTATGGGTAGTTACTGACAACAGTTATGACACGCTGAGACCGGATACCAAAATCGCGAAGCGGTACCGTTCAGTGCCTGGCAAGGCGATCCTCGCCGAACACGGTATTTCTTTTTACGTGGAGACGGTAGTCAACGGTAAGACGAGCGTCTGCATGTTCGATTATGGACACGATCCTGCGGGCGTGATGAACAATATAGCACTACTCGGGCTTGACATCGGAAAGACAAGTGCCTTCAGCCTGAGTCATGGCCACTGGGATCACTTTATGGCAGCAGTTAGTATCCTGAAGCAGAATCAGCCACGGATCGCTGGAGGAACTCCCTTTTATGTGGGAGAGGAGGCATTCGCACGCAGATACTCGCTTAGACCCGGAACTACTGACCCCGCGGATCTCGGTCAGCTCATGAAAGAAGACATTGAAGCGCTTGGGCTGAAGATCGTGGAGGTCAAAAAACCGATAGAGATTATTCCGGGAGCGTACTTTACTGGAAACATTGAGCGAGTTACGGCATACGAAAAGGTGCCGCCGACTCTGCTTGTCAGGCGTGGCGAAAAGCTTGAAGCAGATGATTTCAGGGGTGAGCAGGGGTTTTTCTTCAACGTGAAGGGAAAAGGGCTGGTTGTCATTTCCGGTTGCGCCCATGCTGGTATCGTCAACACGGTCAAACAGGCGCAGAAAATTGCCGGTACCGATAAAGTCCATGCGGTCATGGGAGGTTGTCATCTCGCCAACGCAAAGCCCGAAGTCATTCAGAATACTGTGGCCGATATCAAGGCAATAAAGCCGGATTACATCGTACCCATGCATTGTACCGGATTCGAGACAATCGTAGCTTTCAGCAAGGAAATGCCCAACGAATTCATTCTCAATACAGCGGGAACGCGGTACACATTTGGAGCGTAAGCGCAGCAAGGGATATGGTAACGGAGCTTAAAAGGAGGTAAGCTTGCGAAGGATATTGCGCATGCCCTCGCCTCTCAGGACATGCGTGAGAAATTTGCAAAGTCCGGTTTCGAGCCGATGAGCATGACCCCGGCAGAGTTCGCGAGCTTTGTGCGCAGCGAGACAGAAGCAGCAGCACGTACTGTTAAAGCTGCGGGGATTAAACCCCAATAGTTCATAGACTCCCAAAGGAAATGTGGATGAGCGGGTCAGGATTGCCGACCCGCTCATCTCAGCTGTGCCGCTTAATTGCTCTGAAATCCTTGGGCCTCTGATCTCCAAAAATTAAAACCGGAGATGATTGCAATTTTTAACTTTCACCGACTGTTTTGAGCAATTCTTTCAAAAGTTCTTTATTCATTAAGCTTTCTTCTCTGTCTCACTGCCTCATAGAGGCATATTGCAGCAGAGGTTGCAACATTGAGGCTCTCTGCCTTTCCGTAAATCGGTATTCTTAAAAACAGATCAGCAGATCCCCTTAGCTTTTCGCTTACACCATGAGCCTCATTTCCAAAAACAAATGCAGCCGGGGAATCAAGTTCTGCATCAAAAACAGATTTTTCAGCATCAGCAGAAGTTACAACTAATTTTATCTTTTTCTCCAGAAGCCATTTCTGAAAATCGTCAGTTTCCGCATATACAATTGGTATATTGAATATGCTCCCGGCTGTTGCCCTTATAGCCTTCGGCATAAAGGCATCACAGGTGCCCGGCAAAAGGATAACAGCCCCAGCGCCGGCAGCATCAGCAGTGCGGATGATTGTGCCGAGGTTGCCGGGATCCTGTATGCCGTCAATAACAACCAGTATTGATCTATCTTTTAAAGACAGATTATCAAGTAATAAAGGCTTATAAGATACTAATGCAACAATGCCCTGGGGAGTTTCTGTGTCTGTTATTTTTTTAAGTATCTGTTCTGTAACTTCATAAATCTGATCGGTTCTTTTTGAAAGATTTTTTAAAATTTTCTGAGTCTCTTTTTTTACACTGAAAGCGCCCTTAAAAAAAACTTTTTTTATTTCGATGCCTGATCCAATTGCCATCTCAATAAGATGCGGACCTTCGATAAGAAAGGCGTCATGTTTATATGTAGACCGCTTATCCCTGATATCAATTATCGCCTTGATATGGGGGTTAGCCAGACTTGCAATGCTTGTGTATATCATATCAGTATTAACTTTAGCAGAAAAAAGGGTCTGTTTCCATCTGTTTATGCTTGCAAGCGGATCCTTGATATGTGGTATGGTTATATCATAATTCAGATAACGGAGCGTGCTTATGGAAGAAGAACATGAAAAGTTAGTGAAGACTTCTGTATATATCGAAGAAGAAGTGATCGAAGCCCTCAAGGAGACTGCCAAAGAACTTGAGCAGGAGACCAAAATGAGATGGTCGAAGGGCGCGGTTATCAGATTGGCTCTGAGTGATTTTTTCACAAGACGAGGGAAAATACTTTGATTGTTCGAGGATTCATAGACCTCCATACTCACGGTATCAACAAATACGATACAAAGACAGGGAACCCTGAGCATATACTCAAAATAGCCGAACTTCATGGCCTGGCAGGCATAGGAGCTATCCTTCCAACGATATATCCTGCATCAATTGATGAGATGAGGAAAAATATTGGAGCAGTAAGGAAGGCAATGGATGCTCAAAAGTTCATAAGTACCAAAGTTCAAAGTGTAAATCCCCCCTCATCCCCCTTTAGAAAAGGGGGGGCTAACCACTCATTACATATCACTCATCACTCGTCACTGATCCTTGGTGTTAATCTCGAAGGCCCTTTTCTGAATCCTTTGTTATGCGGGGCATTGGACAAAAAATCATTCATAAAACCTGCTCTTTCTTCTCTTAAAAAGCTGATTTATGGATATGAAGATATTATAAAAGTTATAACTATTGCCCCTGAAATCAAAGGGGCATTGAAAGTGATTGAGAAATGCTCCGGACTTGGAATAAAAGTGAATATGGGCCATTCAAATGCAACTTATAAACAGGCTCTTGATGGAAAGAAGGCAGGGGCAACAGGGATTACTCATATATTCAA
>JAKAKQ010000064.1 GCA_021813425.1 Nitrospirota bacterium | reverse complement strand
ATAAAGACACGGGGAAAATGCTCTCGCTCGATAAACTCGCAGAGGTATATAAAGACGTCCCGAAGGACAATAAGGTAATCCTGTATTGTCATCGGGGATGCAGGACCGCGTTTGCCTATTATGCCCTTGAAAACCTTGGTTACAAAGACGTTGTCATATACGAGGACGGGTATATCGTCTGGGGCGGCCGGCCGGATACTCCTGTGGAGAATGAGCATTATACAAATTTGAGGCCGGTCGTGCTCACATTGGAGTCCATGAAGAAGAGACTGGACGCGCTTGAAAATAAAGTGAAATGAGGAGAAGATAAAAATGCAAAACAAATCTAAAATAATATCCGGCATAATCTCCCTGTTTGTCGGCATATTATTGCTTACCGCATATCCGGCGACAGCATCCGAAGGAAAAACGGACGATTCGTCTGACTGGTTTTATTCCAAGGCAATAGCTAAAGCAAAATACAATAAACCGATTGTGGTGCGCGATACGGACGGCGCGCTCGGCAGATATTCCTTAAAGACAAAGGAAATCGGACTGAAAGACCTTGCCCGTATCCATGGTCATGCTTGTGACGGTCTTGTAATAGCCTTTGTGGAGATTAAGGCAGTATTGGAAAAACTCTTCCCTGACGGCATAACAGACAGGACGGACCTGAGGGTTGTCTCAAAGAACGGTCCCTGCTGGGTTGACACAGTTGCAATGATGACGGGAGCGAGAATCAACTTCAAGACCCTGCGGCTGGACAAGATAGGAGACGGTTTTATCATACAGCGCATCTCTACAGGAGAGGCGTATGATGTGCATCTGAAGCCGGGCGTATTCCCCGAAGACCAGGCAGCGCTTGAGGGAAAAATCCGCAAATTGAGATCCGAGGGGAAACCGGTCAGCGCAGAGGATATCAATACTGTTGAAAAAATGGCCGATGCCCTGAACCTCAAGCTCCTTACCACGCCTCCGGACAAACTCCTCGATATCAAACCTCTTCCGGATTTTAAATTTGCCGCCAACGATACAGTGGACGTATTCGGCAACAGAGGGGACATAATTAATAAGGATATGCCGAGATAATGGAGTTAGACTAAATATCGCGGCGGCTCAAAAAATGCGGGCCGCCGCATCATGATAAGGGAATGCAATCAAAATCAAAGGAGAAACAAAATATATGGAAGGTGAAAGGATTACAAGGAGAAGCCTGCTGACGGGAACAGGTAAAATCGCGGTCATGGGAGCAGGCATAGCTACTGTCTCAGGAGGTCTGAATCTATTTTCCAGGGCGGAGGCCAAGGGCGGCCCCACGGAAAAATGGCCATGGCCGTACAAGAAATTGGACCCAGCTAAAACGGCCGAGATAGCCTACAACGAATGGTACAGAATCTTTTGCGGGGGCGCTGTCGTCAGCAGTGTATTTAGCCAGCTCAGGGAGAAAGTAGGGGAGCCTTACAAATCATTCCCTATAGACTCGTTTATCTTTCTTGAAGGCGGAATTGCGGGTTGGGGCACGATCTGCGGGACTAACGCAGGTGCCAACATCGTCACAAATCTTATAATAGGCCCCAGGACCTCGGGGTCGGAAGACGGGATGATGATGGGGAGCGAGATAATGCAGTGGTATGCGGACACTTCGATGCCGACCTTCACCCCGAAAGACTCCAAGGTAAAGACCGAAATACCCATGACAGTCGCAAATTCGCCCCTCTGCCATGTCTCCGTAGGCAAATGGATGCAGGCCGCGAACAAGGATCTCAACAGCCCGGAGAGAAAAGACCGTTGCGCAAGACTTACGGCGAGCGTGGCCTACCACCTCGTCGAACTCCTGAACGACTGGAAAGACGGCAAGTACAAGACCCGGGGCGCCATGCCGGCCAAGTCATACAATATACAGTCCCAGCATAATTGCACAGACTGCCACGGCTCCAATGTGCCTGCGCCTCCTTTTGCAGCGAAGTAATTATTGCAAGCTTAAGGGGGCAGGCGCAAACCTGCCTCCTAACAAAAAGACCCCTGAGGAAGAATGAAGGAACATAAAGGTAAGTATGAGATGCTTGACCATCTTTTTGGCGGGACACTTGAGGAACAGGAAGCCTTTCTTGAGTCGGTTCTTGAGGGGATAGTTGACGGAGTTGTGGTTGTAGATAGAGATTTTAAAATCATCTCGGCAAACAGGGGTTATTGTAATCAGGCAAAGCTGAACCGCGATGAAATAATAGGCAGACACTGTTATGAGGTATCTCATCACCTGCTGAAGTCCTGCTTCGAAACGGGAGAACGATGCCCTGTAAAAGAGGCATTTGAGACGGGTAACAGCCACAGGATAATACATACACATTTTGACAATGAAGCTGATCCGCTTTATATAGAGACGATATCGTATCCACTGAAAGATACGTACGGCAATGTAATCGCCGCTGTCGAGGTGCTTGGTGATATTACTGAAAAGATCGCTCTTGAAAATGAGTTAAAAAAGAAGTTGAAAGAGCTTGAGGAATTAAATAACGTCCTGATTCTTGCCTTTGTAAATGTCATAGATGCTAAAAGTCCATGAACAAAAGGGCATTCAGAGAGGGTTGCGAATTATTCCACTGCCATAGCAGGAGAGCTTGGATTAGGAGAGGCGGATATCCAGATTCTCAGGACAGCCGCGCTTCTGCATGATGTCGGGAAAATAGGGACGTATGATGTAATCCTCGATAAATCGGGCAAGCATACAGATGCTGAGCTTTCCCTGATCAGGATGCACCCGGCAAAAGGGGAGGAGATATTAAGGCCTATTAAGCAGCTTGCCTGTATACTCCCAATGATCAGATCCCATCACGAAAGGATCGACGGCAAAGGCTACCCCGACGGCCTCAAGGGGAACGAAATACCCTTGCTTTCGAGAGTGCTCTGCGTCGCTGACTCCTTTGATTCCATGACTGCTGACAGGCCGTACAGACCATCAACTGGAAAAGAGTACGCGATAAATGAATTGAAACGTTGTTCCGGGACACAATTTGACCCGGAGATTGTGGGAGCCTTCTTAAAGGTTCTGGAAGGGGAAGTTTACGGTGAAGAGTCATGGGTATCACGAGGCTGATTGTGCGCAAGACAGGATATGTTTCCGTCGTGAACATAACCCATCTTCTCGCAAGGTAATTTCATAAGGCCGCTTGACATATTATCGCTGAAAACCTTAAAATGTGCATATGCACAAAATACGGAGCAAAAAAAATGTCGCCAAGATATAAGAAACCAAGGTTTTGTGAATGCAAATTTAAGGGGAAGGCATTTAAACCGACTGGCATTCCTATGATCGAGGTTGAAAAGATTGTATTGTACCGGGACGAGCTTGAGGCTTTGAAGTTATGTGATGCCGACGGCCTGACGCAGGAGGATGCAGGCATCAAAATGGGTATCTCAAGAGGAACTATACAGAGGCTTCTTGCAAGTGCAAGGAATAAAGTCGCTATGGCGATTTCTGGATGTAAGGCTATTGTGTTTGAAGAAAAAATATTCAAAAAGGAGAAAAAATAAAATGAAAGTATGTTTTCCAGTACAGACTGACAACGGTTTTGAAAGCGAGGTTTACGGCCATTTCGGCTCTGCGCCTATGTTTATAGTCGTTGATATGGAAGCGAGCAAAATATCTGTAATCAATAACAGAAATATGCACCATATGCATGGAGCCTGTAATCCTATAAAGGCCCTTGATGGGCAGAATGTTGATGCAATTGTTGTAGGAGGCATAGGAGCGGGCGCTCTAAGCAGGCTGAATCAGTCCGGCATCAGGGTCTATGAGGCGCAGGCCCCGATAATTAAGGATAATATGCTTATGTTTAAGTCACAATCCCTTCCGGAGTTTACGCTTCAGCATTGCTGTGGAGGTCATGAAGGAGGGTGTGCCCATTAACATTTTTGCTTTTCAAGCATTTGACGGGTTAATACAGACATATAATAGTGGCACTCTTGAAAATCAGTAAAACAAACTTTTTTTACAGCAAAAAGGAGATGTCGATATGGATAATAAGAAAACAAAAAAGATCGTAAGAGAAGCCTACGGGAAAATCGCCCAGGGACAGGAAGGCTGCGGGTGTGGCACCTGCGGACCGGAAACCATCAAATTTGCCAGATCAATCGGTTATTCAGAAAAAGAGTTAAAGGTCATTCCTCCTGAGGCCAACCTGGCCCTCAGCTGCGGAAATCCAACTGCCCTGGCAAGTCTCAGAAAAGGTGAGGTTGTGCTTGACCTCGGCTCGGGCGCCGGTTTCGATTGTTTCCTGGCAGCGTCAAAGGTCGGCGCAAAAGGCAGGGTTATCGGCGTGGATATGACACCCGAGATGCTCGACAAGGCAAGGGATAATGCACAAAAAAGCAAGGTAAGGAACGTTGAGTTCAGGCTCGGCGAGATCGAAAACCTTCCTCTGGCCGACAAATCTGTTGATGTGGTAATAAGCAATTGTGTCATTAATCTGTCAGCGGATAAGCCAAGGGTTTTTCAGGAGATTTACAGGGTCCTGAAGCCCGGGGGCAGAATAGCGATATCAGACATGGCTTTATTGAAAGCGCTCCCGAAAAATATCCGGGAAAGTGTTGAGGCATATATCGGCTGTGTTGCAGGCGCAGTACTGGTTGATGATTATAAAAAGATAGTCGGGGCATCAGGGCTGAAAAAAGTCAAAACCACTGTTCAGAGTTATTCGTCCTGTATAGACCCCGAAACCAAAGACCCGATAGGCAGGGCATTATTAGAGAGCCTGGCGCCTGGAAAATCCCTGCAGGACTATGTTGTCAGCGTATATGTAGAAGGATATAAATAAATCTATAAAGTCACTTCAGTCTTTTCTGGATAATATCATCTGCCCAACTCAGGGCAGCTGAGACAGTAGGAAACCCTATAGTGCTTGTCAGCAGGATTATCGCATGGTATACCTCTTCGGGTTTTGCGCCTGCCTCAAGCGCCCTCCTCGTATGAGAATGCACCGAACCTTCTGACCTGATCGCAGTAGCGGCGGCCAGCTGTATCAGATGAGAGGTCTTCTTATTAATAGGGCCTGCTGCCCTTGCTGCCTTTCCGAGATTGTCAAGTGATCTGAAATACCCCTTAAATCTCTTTTTAATGCTTAAATACTGGTCAGGTAATCTTGCCATTGCCCTGCCTCCTTTTTTAAGTTGTTAATACAAACACGATTTTGTTTGTGTCATTGCGAGGAGCGGAGCGACGAAGCAATCTGAATTTTTCAAAAAGATTCCCCTCCGTTCCAGGAGATGAAATGCTCGCAATGACCTTACAACAAAATATATATCTTATAACTTACTTTAGCGCCTCATAAACCCTGCCGACCATCTTCTCGGAAGGCTTAAGAGTTTTATCGCCGGCTGCCTGCCAGTTCACAGGGCAGGCCTCATCAGAATGGTCTGCAAGATGGATATTCGCTTTCACCTTTCTCAATATTTCTTCAATGTTCCTGCCCAGATTGTAATAATTGACTTCTGAATTGAATAACCTGCCTTCAGGGCTGATAATAAAGGTGCCCCTCAATGCAAGGCCGGTCTCGTCATCGTATACGCCGAACATCCTTGCGATCTTTCCCGTAGGGTCAGACCCCATCGGATATTTGACCTTCTCAAGCAGCTTCTCTTCCCTCTGCCATGCAAGATGGACAAATTTTGTATCCTTGCTTATCGCAACAACCTCGGCGCCGATTTCCTGAAATTTCTCATACTGCTCTGCCAGAGCAGCAAACTCGGTTGCTCAGACAAAGGTGAAATCAGCAGGATAGAAAAACAATACCGTCCACTTTTTGCTTCCCTTTGATGCTTCGAGACTGAACTCTCCAAAATAGCCCTTTGATGGTTCGAAGGTTTCTATTTTAAAATCCGTGACTGTCTCACCGACCCTTAAGCCGCAGCAATTTTCACCCATAGTTATACCTCCTTCAACGGTTTATAAACTAAACTGATACTTTCAATAGAGCCATCCCTTTTTAGAAGTATAGTGGATTTTTTATCGATTGTATATCTCAAAAATAATTTAACCCAAAAAATGCAATTTTTTTTATAAGCAGGGGCATGAATGCCTTTCCGCCTCGGCGGATTCGCTGAGGAAAACAAAGTCTTTTAATTTCGATCCCGACTTTTGTCGGGACAAAAGACTTTTCAGTCATCCACGTCCCTGCTAATTGCATTTTTTGGGTTAAGAGTAATTTTTGTCCTGTGCTTCACTAATTACATGGGAATATTGGGAATGTTAAAGTGGACTGTTTTGAAGTGACTTATTTAGACGGCGGCGCTGTTGGAGCGCCCTTCCCTGCCGGCTGCGCCGGCTGCAAAGGTTGTGCTCCCTGCACAGGTCCAGTCGTGCCCTGAGGTATATTCGACTTCTGTTCGGTTGTTACCGGGACCTTTTTTACTACAGACCCTCCCTTGGCAGCGATAACGGCAAGGGAAAGAGAGGTTATCATAAAAATCACAGCGGCAACAGTAGTCATTTTGCTGAAAAAAGTAGCTGCACCACGCGCTCCGAAAAGCGTCTGGCTCGAACCGCCGAATGCAGCGCCGAGTTCAGCGCCCTTTCCGCTCTGTATAAGGACAATAAAAATCAGAAACATACAGACTATTAAATGAATTACCAATAACAAAGTTGCCATTAATTCTCCCTGCGGGTCTCAGACCCTCTTGAAATTAACTATCCTCGAAAAACTTTCGGGCTTGAGGCTTGCGCCCCCTACGAGCGCCCCGTTGACATCCTGACATGCCATAAGGCCGTCAATATTGTCAGGGGTAGCGCTTCCGCCATATATTATACGAATTTCCTCAGATTTATTTCCATATAAATTATGGAGTATTTTTCTGATGTATGCATGTACATCCTGCGCCTGTTCGGTAGTGGCTGTCTTTCCGGTGCCTATCGCCCAAATCGGCTCGTATGCAACAACCAGATTGTCGGAATCGACTTCAGCAAGCCCCATCTCCACCTCCCGTTTGATTACATCAAGGGTCTTGCCTGCCTCCCTTTCCTCAAGGGATTCACCGATACAGAATATTAGTCCGAGCCCTGCCTTCTTTGCGGCTTTTATCTTTCTGTTCACGATCACATCTTCTTCACGAAAATACTGCCTTCTTTCCGAGTGTCCGATAATAACATGACTGCATCCTGCGTCAACCAGCATCGATGGTGAGATCTCTCCTGTATAAGCGCCCTTCTCTTCCCAGAAGATATCCTGCGCTGAAAGCCGGAGATTTGTTCCCTTAATCTCCTGGGCAGCTGCAGACATGGAAGTAAACGGCGGCGCAATAACGATGTCCGTGTCCTTCACATCCTTTACGTTAGGAATAAAACTGCGCAGGAACTCCCTTGTCTCCCCGATTGTTTTATTCATCTTCCAGTTAGCTGCTATGAAATTTTTCATGGTTTGTTAATTTAATTCATATGGGCAATATTGTCAAGCAAGGAATCTGCTTTACCCCTAAAATAGAGATAGAACTTTAAATAAAAAGAAAACTCCTTCTGGTTTAATGTTTTTTGGTGATATAAAATATCACCA
>JAKAKQ010000079.1 GCA_021813425.1 Nitrospirota bacterium | reverse complement strand
ATAATGAAGGCTGTTTCTGCTTCCAAATTGCCTGTACACCTTGTCGGCATATTGCCGGCAACAGAAAACCTTCCTGGCGGATCTGCCTCTAAACCCGGGGATGTGGTCAGCTCTTTAATCAAGAAGACAGTTGAGATCATAAACACAGATGCTGAAGGACGACTGGTTATTGCAGATGCGATAGGGTATGCAAAGAGATTTAAACCGCGTGCAATCATAGACATAGCGACTCTTACAGGCGCATGCTCTATAGCTTTTGGAAATGAGGCGATAGCCATGATGGGTAATAAAAGGGGATTGATCGAAAAGATTAAGAAGGCTGCTGATAATACTTATGAACGTGTGTGGGAAATGCCGCTTTATGAGGAATATAAAACATATTTAAAGAGCGATATCGCTGATATCAGGAACTCAGCAGGCAGGAATGGCTCACTTGTGACATCGGCATACTTTTTGTATGAATTTGCCGGGAAGGTTCCATGGGTTCATCTGGACATAGCCGGAACTGCATGGACAGAAAAGGATATGCCTTATATACCAAAAGGCGCTTCAGGCATAGGGACAAGGCTTATTTTAAACTTAATAAAGGAGTTGAAGTGAAAGTATTCAAGTTATTGATAATTATATCTTTTTTATTTATTCCTTCTATCGCAGTAGCATGGGGTCCTTTAACACATATTTATCTCGGGAATGAGTTATATTCACTTGGCGCAGTGCTTCCTGCCGGCCTGTTTGAGATCATAAGGCGATACAGAAAGGATTTTCTTTATGGAAATCTTATGGCCGACATAATCATCGGGAAAAAATACATGCCTGACAACAAGAGCTCGCATAGCTGGGAAGTTGCCTTTGATCTGTTGAAGGCTGCCAGGACAGGACAGCAGAAGTCATTTGTATATGGATATATGAGCCATCTTGCAGCTGATACCGTTGCCCACAATGTTTACACTGTAGATAGAAAGAATTTCGGGCATACAGTCATGGAGATGAAGGCAGACAGCATCATAGACAAAAAATACTGGCTTCAGGCTATGGCTATAGACAGGAACACACAGGTCAGAAATGATATCTTTCTTGAAAATTCTCTCGAAAGGTTCATATTTTCCTTTAAAACAAACAAAAGGATATTGAAAGGGATGGTATTTCTGTCGGTTTTCAATCAGGCGAAGATAGGCAATTTCATTGACAAAAACCTGATTACTTCATTGCCGGTCAAAGAAGAGATCGAGAAGCTGCATGAAGAGTCGATCGATAAGATTATTGACCTTCTCCTTAACTGGGAGAATTCTGAAGTTGTAAAAGAAAACCCAAGTGGGAATATTTACAGGGGAAGGCTTATCAAAACCTTTTTGAGTTCATAGATGAAAATTTTGCTAAAGATTTTTTTGGCATTTACAACTTTGTTGATAATAACGGTTCCCTTTTCTCAGGCCGATCAGAAGGCCGAGGAGGATGCAGTGAAGTCCTCCATGAAATGGCTGGTATTAGTTGATAAAGAGAAATATGCAGAGAGTTGGGATGAGGCTGCTCAATTATTTAAAGCTGCCTTGAGCAAAGAGCAGTGGCAGAAATCGCTTGAATCTGTCAGGAGGCCTCTCGGGAAAACCGTATCGAGAAAACTCAAGATCAAAAACCATACTAAATCCCTGCCCGGCGTTCCCGATGGAGATTATGTTGTAATCCAGTACGATACATCGTTTGAAAACAAGAAATCTTCAATAGAGACCGTAACCCCGATGCTGGATAAGGACGGCAAGTGGAGGGTCTCAGGCTATTACATCAGATAGACTCTTCAGCTGCAAAAAAACAGACAGAAACGCTGAAAAATCCTTGCAATGACAACAAAATTCAATTTGATTCACATAAATGCTGTCTTTAACTCTTTGTCTTTCTAAAAGAAGTTGGCTGGCCTCGCTGGAGAGCTGTAATGTGTTGCAGGCAAGGCATTTTTCATCATCCCCGTCTGTTTTATTTAATATATTTTTTTGCAATGTTAGATAGACGGGCCGGATTACCAGAGGTTTGCAACCTGAGTGACGCTTGTCCTGTCCAGTAATGTAATCGCATGGTTTTTACAGGCTGTTCTGCATATGCCGCATCCGTAGCAGTTCATTAAATTAACAATGCATTTTGAATTTCTCCTGTCATAGCTGACAGCTCCAAAATAACATTTTTTTATACATTCCCTGCACCCATCGCATTTCAAAGGGTCGATAGCAGCAACATATTCGGCTTTCCACATGGCCTTGCCGGTCCTCATCTTCAGCTGGAACCTGTATGCCATGCAGTCCCTGTCGCAGTTGCATATAGCGCCTATGAACGGCGTGTTAAATGTCCATACACTATGTGTCATCCCTTCGGTATCAAGATGTCTTATGAATTCCTTTGCCTCCACTGCTGTCAAGCTGTCAAAGTCGCTGAAATCAGGCACGCTCTTATATACCGGGGTAAGATCCATGCCGATGCCGAAACAGTATCTCTTTTCTTTCTTAATGGTGACCTTCCGGCATATGCAGGGAAGTCTTATAACGGAATTGAAATTATTAAGTATATTCTCTATGTCTTCCACGGGGACTATCTGACCGAAATGGGTCTTTTTCAGATGTTTTGTTACAAGGGGATATGCGATGAGATTATAAATGCGGGGGAGCCGCTTCTTCCATCTTTCGGCCATCCTGGTTTCCACGGACAGGGAATGATAGAGATTATTCAGGAATCCCTTCAGGTTTTTTTCGGAATTGACCTGGTGAAAGACCTCTTCGGTATAATTGCTGATATTTTCATACCACTTCTTGCCTTCACCATGTTTAGTACAGAATTCACACATGCTTTATTCCTAACTTAATCAGGTCTTCTCATGTCAACAGGCTTACCCCCGTGGTTTTTGCTTCAGACTATAAATCCGCCGTGCATTGTCGCGGCCAATCTTCTGAGCGAGCTCCGGTGTAAGCTGATCCAGCAGCGACCATGTCCTTTCAAAAGATTGGTTCGGTCGCTCAGATTCCTCTGATTCAACAGGGAAAAAGAATTCGTCTGTCCCGATAGTCACGCGGTCAGAAAACTTGTCGATTAATGCCAACCATTCCGGTTTCAGCTTTCCCTTCTCATCGGCCAGCCGATTTGGCATCCCGGGTCCATTGCCGACCTGCTGTGTGCGATTCTCAATGCGCAGGGCGATGTAGAGATTAGGGTGGGCCGACAACAGGCGATCAAGAAGTTCAGGCGTCATATCGCCGGTGTTATCCCATCCGATATGCTGCCAAACGATTCTTGCCTTCGGGTTCTGTTTTAACAACCGCTCGAATGCCGGAATGGTCGGTTCAAGGGTTTTCGGATTCTTGTGTGATGCGCGTTGCAGATTGTCGGGCATGGCTCTGCGATTCACTATCGCCTCCATGTGCAGATCGATGGCAACATTGTTTTGCGCTGCAATGTCAGCAAGCAGAAGGTATAGGGGATGATCCGGCGGCGCATACTGAAACGAATGATGGTCTGCCATCGAAAGGTGGTAGGATATCATCTCACCAAATCCAACGGCGCCGTCTTTCAGTAATTGTGTGGCGATTTGACGGAAACGTGAGCGATCAGCTTCGGTGACATTCTCGGGTTTTATGTTTTGGAGATATGGACTGAGTATCGCGCCTCCAGCCATCAACTTGAGCCGGTCCGGGTGTTTCATTACTGCTTGACGCAGAGACTTCTCTTCGTGTTCGTTTGATACAGGTCCTGGCACCACAACGACCAGCGCCTGCTGGATCCCGTACTCATCCATTTTCTTAATCAAGTTATCCGCCGCTGTCTCCAGATTCCCTTCCTGAGTCTGTTTTGTCTTTTTTTGGGCAAGGTCTCTGCTGCCGGGCTGTCCCTGCTTGAACCGCAGACCGGGGCCAGGGGGCGTCTTCGGCACCGACGCAGGACTGCCGGTGTTCCCGAGCATACCGCTCCTGGTCGTACCGCGCAAATGCACATGTACATCAATGTAGTTCGTGGCCATCTGTGCGGTTCCGGTCTGAACCAGTAAGCACAGCGCCGCAAGTATCACACAGGCCATTCTCTTTGTTTTTTTCATGATCATTCCTCCTGCTTCTTATCCCGCTGCCAACGAGTCTGTAGAAAAGTCATTAATTAAGGGATTTACTTCCCCCGAACACCCCTTCCTGTCTCATGTCAACAGGCTGTTGAAAAACTAAGTTTTTGCAGAACAAAATCCATTTCCAAGCTGAAATTCCTTTGTGCTGGAAGACAGCCATGCAAAATATTTTAGTATGCCTTCTAATAAAGGCCGAATAATGGGCTGTATTGCTGCAACAGCCTCCTTCCGAGGCCCCTTTTTCGATAGCAGCCTTACTATCCTCTTAATATTCTGTGCTGTTGCTGTCATCAAAACCTGTTCCTTTACAAATTCCCTTCCTCGGAACTTAGCTCGTCTCAGCCCCATGAATTCTTTGCCTTCTCCAAATAATTCCTCTATCTTTTTTCTCATCCGTTGAGATATTCGATATTCTTTTGTTTTGTTCAACTGTTTCGCTTTGTCAATCGATTCTTCATAAATGTGATAGCTCAGTGATCTCGCTCTGTCTCTGGTACATTCAGCCTTTTTTGAACATGCCTTGCAGTCTGTTATACTTGCCCTGTATACATATTGCCTGCTCCGTTTATGTATACCCCAATATTTCAGCTCGTTTCCCTCAGGACAAATGAATATGTTTTTCTCTGTGTCAAATGAAAACTCTGTTATTGGGAAAATGCCTTGGTCATTTCTGCTGCGGTAATCACGTATCGGTATATGCGGGTCTATTTTCTCTTCAATAAGTTCATGGATGAATTCCCCCGTGCTATAGCCTTTGTCTGCTCCTATGCTCTGGGGTCTTATCCTGTGCCTCCACTTTATTCTTTGTATCTGCTCCTGCGCTGCCTGCCTCTCTGCCTTCAGAGCAGGCATCCCTATATCTGCACCAACTATGACTCTGCTTTTGTTATCCATAACATAAGTTGCCGAATGACAAAGTTCTGTCGATGACGTTGATGATTTCCTCGATAACCGTGCATCAGGATCTGTCTTTGATCTGTAGGTATCATTGCTTATCTTCTTGCCTTTGTGGGGATAATCCTTGCCGGGCTCCCATGGTCCTTCTGTTACCGGATTTTCTTGCTCCACTTTCTCGATATATTCCTTCGGCTTCATTTCCACCACTATAGGCTCAAGACTCTTAAAGGATGCATTGGCCTTTATGTACGTGCTGTCTACCGTCAGGTGCTTCCCTGTGACAAGTCCCTTTTCTATACACTGCTTTACAATCTCATCAAATATCTTCTGAAATAGGTCATTTTCGACAAATCGTTCGTGTCTGTTTTTCGAAAATGTGGAGTGATCAGGTATCTTGTCTTCAAGGTTCAGGCCCACAAACCAGCGATAACCTATGTGCATCTTTACTTCTTCACATAGACGACGCTCTGATGTAATACCATACAGATACCCTATGAGAAGCATCCTCAATAAAACCTCAGGATCTATGGATGGTCGTCCGGTATGGCTGTATAAGTGCTTGACCTTTTCTCTTATAAAACTGATATCGATATGCTTTTCTATCAGTCTGAGCAAGTGATCCTCCGGGACCATGTCTTCTATCCTTATATAATAGAACATAGGCTCTTTTCTCTCGTGATCTCCTATCAAGTGCACCTCCTTATATCAGAAGTTGCAATAGTCTATCACTTTATAAGATTGATTTGAACTGCTTTTTAAAAGAGTTTTTCAACAGCCTGTCAAGGATAGACCACTATGGTTTATACTACATTCTCGCTTGCGATAATAAAAAGATATCTACAAAAACTGATTCCAGAAAAAATAAAAAAGCCAACCCAGGCATTAGAAAAGATATTGCCCTGTTTTGGCGTTTTGCCAGTCTAACAGATATTATGATTTCAGTAAGGAGCCAGGACAAATTAATAAGAGGGACCAATACAAACAGAAATAATAGAATGGTAAATCCATAATCAGTCCGATTAAACCCAAAAAGCAAATCAAATCTGGCGCCCAGATCAAGCAGTATCAGCAATTGTGGCGATGAAATTGCAAAGACCCGGAAAAATTTCAATTTTGTCTCCCGCTATAATAATAGTCTTGTCTAATTAAAATAAGTAAATAAAAAAAGGGATCAGCCCTGACCCCGATGGTTTTGTAATGCCCCGAATCACGGAAAGCGTGAAAAGCGATCCCGTGCATAAGGTTGTTATGTCAATTCTTTTATAATATGCTGTGCCAGGTTTTCATCTATTTCGTTATGCCTTGGAACCGGCTGTTTTTTGCCTGTGGCGGGGTTTTTATATAGGTCGTGGTTACTTCCGTGTCTTTCAAGAATACAACCAAGAGTAGTTAATTTCTTGATTAAGTCTTTTCTTTTCATACAGCCAGTTCAAGTTTCTTAACCTTATGCTTTGCAGGAACATCTTCCATTGTCATCAGCATGTATGCCTCTTTCATATTTTCTTCAAGTTCAGTCAAAGTCTCGCCCTGAGTCATTATATCCGGACGCTCAAGCAATTTACCCACCCAATATTTTTTGCCTTTCCAGTAAATCATATTCAATTTAGTTTTCATTTCAAAACCTCACTTGTTTTTTTATTATCATAGCATTTTAATCAATAGATTTTTAAGACATATCGAGTCTGTAGAAAAAGTCATTTTTAAAACGTTCCTGCTTTCTTGGAATTTACAATCCATTATTTTCTGGTTTTACTTTCCTGAAACACACCTTTTTAGTCAGCCAGACTCTTTTGAAATGTAGTTTGAAGCCGGGAATATGCCATAAGTTTTTCCATAATACTGTTGTCTCTTTTTGAAAGCACCAGATCTTCTATGAGTTTTTGTGTTGCTGTAAAGAGGAATCTGTATCGTGCCATACAGGTGTTGTTTTATTGCAAGTCCCACGGCGAGATGTGTTTTGCCGACCCCTGGAAGACCCAGAAAAAGCACTTTTTTTTCTGATAGATGAAGTCCAGTCTGCTTAGTTTTTCACCTCCTTTTCTTTCAATGAAGTATAATAGGAAAAGTCGAACTCTTCCAATTTTTTCTCACTGAGAGATCCGTTTTCAAGGGAATGACGGGAAAAAACCTAAAAGAAATTTTAATCTTTTGCTGAACGCTTATTCCTGAAAGCTGATGGAAGAATTCTTCTGTAACCCCCCTTTGTCCACCTTTTCCCGTCCCGAAAGCATTCGGGATTCGGGATAAAGAGGGGAATTTCGGGGATGACGAAATAAAATATAGCTTAAAGCTTATAGCTGACGGCTGATAGCTGTTTTTTAGACAGGCTACCGCCGCTAAGATGCAGCCCCCACTGCTGCGGCAACATCATCGGTTCTCCGACATTTCCTTTTAAGGTCCATGCCAATATTAAAACAGAGCCCAAAAACACTGGATGCCCGACTAAAAACTTCGGGCATGACAGCCTTTTTTTATGTGACCGTTGCTAAATACTAAAGGTAATTTATAGCAATCTAAGAGAGATGTCAACCCCGTTAGAATGAGCGAAGATATTCTAACGGGGTAAAGAGGAAAATACAAGGTGGGGAATTGAAGAAGGGAGTTTTTCGGGACACT
>JAKAKQ010000303.1 GCA_021813425.1 Nitrospirota bacterium | reverse complement strand
TTCAAAATCGTGTGATGATATAGGTGAGATAGCAACCATGGAAGCGAAGGCTTTATTTTCAGAATCGAGAAAGCATAGTCAGCAGCAGAACGCTCCTGAGAAGACTACTCCATTTCAGGAACGCATGAAAAAAATCGCCTGGTGTGAGCTGACAGGCAAGGGCAATCTCTCTCTGATGTCTGCGCCTCTTGACCATAAGTATGCGCAGAGGCTTGCCTTCTTTCAGATCGCCTCTGGGTCTGTGTACCAGTCTAATAATGTTCAGACAAAGAAATCGCTTTTGATGATATCGGCAACAATTTCGACATCGAGCAGATCGAATAAGCCTGACTTTAACCATTTCAAGGATGAGCTTGGTATCGGCTTTAAAACGCCGGTTACTGAGCTGATGATCCCAAGTTCGTATCCATATGAAAAAATGGTGAATCTGATTATTCCGAAAAATATGCCTCAGCCCAAATATTCTTCTGATGCGAAAGCCAAGTCGCCCGAGACTGAGGAATATTACAGAACGGTTGCTGAGACGATATGCAAAAGCTTAAAGAACGTTGACGGGAATTCTCTTGTTCTCTGCTCTTCCATGTGGAGCGTGGATTATATCGCCAATTATGTTGAAGAGTATGTCAAAAAAAATAAACTGTATGTCGAGGTCTTAAACCAGTTGCACGGGCAGTCTGTGGATCGGATGGTCAACAGGATGCGAAGCGGCGTGCAGCCCCAAAAAGTCATGATTGGCATGCAGTCCATGTGGCAGGGTATAGATCTGCAGGGTGAGGCACTGAGAGGTCTCTTTATAGTGAAGATACCGTTTCAGACGCCGAACCATCCTCTTACAGTTGAACGCTCGAAGGCTTGGTTTGAGCTTTACCAGAAAAATTACTTCTCTGATGTTTCTGTGCGGCAAGCCTGCAGTATGATGCGTCAGGGACTTGGCAGGCTCATCAGGGGCGGAGACGAAAACAAGGAGTACGGGGTGGTTGTATGTTTCGATCCGAGATTTTCGGCTCCCAAAGGCGAAAGGAAGGCGTATATGAAGGAGATCGAGGCTGCCTTTCCCGAGGGGATGCTGAAGACCAGAACGATGGTGAATTTCGAAGAAGTCGAGGAGCATGTTAAGACCTTCTTCGATGAAAAAAAGAAACTGAGAGCCTCGTCAAACAACATTAGGGAAAGCGAAGAGGAAGAACTGCAGGTAGTTGGGATCGGAGTTTAAGGAAAGGAGAAAGGGATGGAGACGATAAGGAGCCTTGGAGTCGACGGCATCGTTAAGAAATTCACAAGCAAGAAGGAGATAGAGAGCCGGACCGCAAAATCAGTAGCCGGGCTGCATATTTCCACAATCAAGATGCACTTAGAAATTGAGGAAGCCCTTGAAAGCCCCGGAACGGGCATTTCAGATATTCTCAGGGAAGTTGTGAAAGAAGAGGCAAGAGCCGAAGGCATGGAACCAGAAACTGCAGATTACCGGAAATTTGTCGGAGCGAAACATACAGAGACCATGAAATTTCTCAAGCAGGCGCTGATGAATACTATCCTTGGAAACATCGAATTTTCAGTTGTCACAAAGATCGCGCGAAACAAGGATCTGGGGGTGATGAATTTTCTTAGCCAGATGACTAAGTATGGTCCTTTAGGAGGAGAGGAAGCAAAAAAGGTGATGTTGCAGATGGATTACAGCAGGGAGGATGCTGAAAAAGTGGCGCAGGCGTATTCTTTCAGGAAGCTTTTCAACCCGTTTTGGAAGTTATTAAGCCCGAATGCAGCGGTAATACAGGTGAAAAACCCTGATTCTTACATCCCTTCGAATGTATATCTGCCGAAAGTCGCTGCAGCTAAAAATTACGATGAGCTTATTGGGGAGCACAGGGATAAAATCAATCAAATACTTAATACCCTGATAGAACGGCACGGAGTGACCGGGATGAGGATTGTCGGTCCCTTGATGCATTTTGCCAGCGAGACGCTTAGCAGGGCCACTAACGATCCTCTTATAAAGCGCTCGGTAGCGCACGAGTGCGACAAGATAGCTAAAAGGTTCACGAGGGATGTAAGCGCACCGGCTGCGTCTGTCGGATTGCATGTGCAGAATAATAATACCATTGAGTCCCTGCAGAAACAAATTGAGGAGTTAAAAAATACTATCAGGATACTAAGCGGTCAGCTTGCCGAAATGGCGGCGCTTAGACAAGAAAACGCCGAACTCAAGGCGCAACAGGCCGATAAGCCGGCTAAACCTTCGAGAGTTTCAAAGGCTGCCGGTAGGAGTTCGGAGCGTCCCAAAAAGCGCTTAAACAAACATCCTAAGGATCAGGGGAACAGGGAAGCGAATTTTGAGGCGACACCAGGAATTTAGGTCTTGACATTTCCATCGGATTTCTGTATTTTTTGCTTAAAAGCAAAGGGGGGACATAGGAATGCTTGATTTTATAAAAAACACGCTCGAAAAAGTGATGGCGGCAAAAACAGGCGAGCTTCCACAGGGCAAGCATATTGACGACATGACTTGGGCCGACCTGCAGGAGGTATGCGGGAGGGGACAAACGGAAAAAATCAAGGGGCTTCTGAAAGAGGGGATACAGACCAGATTTGAGTGGTTTGAAAAGTTTGAGAAAAATATGCCTGTTTTTGAAAGCGAAATAGACGAACTCAGGGGAAAGTTTTTCCTGATCGCTACCCAGGTTGTCGATGATAATGAAAAATATATCCCGGATACCGTCAATCTGAATGCGTTCGATGAGTTTAAAGTCTATCTCAGGAAAATGTTCTATGAAATTTCAGGGGCCAGGGACACTGTCGATGCCTTATTGAGCGCCTGTATGGATTATCACGATCCAAAAATCTTTTCCCCGGAGTTTAGCGGCGATATCCCCCCTAAATGCATTACTCCTGAGAGAATACAGGATGCGAAAGACAGATTGTCTGAAATAAATAAGTTAGGGATAATTATTCACGCCAGCAAGGCGTTTCATAAACATCACATAGAATTAAAATCTTCCGAGGACGAAGTTACGGAGGCATGGCTTCGACTGGTCAACGACCAGATGCCCATGCTGCTGAAGGCGTTCAGGGATTACGACAGGGAAAGAGGACATATTCATGCTGATGGCTGTTTCACGAAGTTCTGCGAAAGGATGGAGGATATCTCCGAGAAATACAGGACAGGTTTTTTCAATCTCATGGACTATATCAGCGATGCAATGGATGACAGTGTTGTTAGAACAGGTTTTCAGCTTTTTTTTAACGCTCTCTTTAAAGCTTGCGACGAAAAGGATAAGTTCAAAAATCTTTCAGGGCCCGAAGCCATAGCTGTGATAGATCTTTATTTTTTGAAGCTCTGGCAGGAGCTTGATAAGACCAAAGAAGAAAATATAGAAAAATTCATAGAGCGGCATCGCATCGCTATGGAATCTATTTTTTGTCTTCTTATCGTTTCCCCTGAAGAAAGAGACGAACTGCTTAAACAAAAAGAAGAACGGCTTGAAGAAGAAATGCTTAAAAAAGCTTTCAACACCAAGCCAAAGCCCGTGCAGCAGAAAGAAGATGAAAGTCTGGAGGAACTTCAGGCAGAGGAAAGGGAATTAAGGGAAACAGTCAAAATGCTCTCTGCTAAACTTGCCAAGATGCAGGCCGAGCAGGCCGGGGAAGCCGAAACGCCTGAACTACCCGGTCACTAAGGATAGATATCGTCTTCGTTGCTGAGTTTTGAATGAGCTTTCATCGCAGTAAAGGCTAAGCTCAATATTACGATCAGAGCGATTATAGCCCACAGAGTTGCTATCAGGCAGGCATTCCAGAAACCAAGCCTTGCGATAAGAATAGAGAAAACCAACCCATATGTCATATATATAATAAAAAAATTTGAGAGCTTATCAGTTGTGAATACGGATGTTTCTGCCACAGGAGCTGTTTTTTCAGTCATATCCTTAAAATCGTCAAAGGATATGACCTTAATGCCCAGATCCCGGGCCTTTCCGAGCTTGGATCCGGGATCTCTGCCGGCAATAACATAATCTGTTTTCCTTGAGACCGAACCACTCACCTTGCCGCCAAGGTCCTCGATCCGGCTCTCAAGGCCCTTCCTGTTTACTACGTTATTGCCATCCAGCAGGCTTCCTGTTATTACAAAGGTCTTCCCTGTTAAAGGAAGACTGTTTTTGATTATAGTTCTGGACTGCCCCTCAAAGGCGATAAAGAGAATGAACAGGAGGGGCAGGAGAAGGAGCATAATCCTTGCAGTTCTTTTGAATTTTCCGCCACATCCCAGCACCTTCCACTCCGGTTTTGCCTCGAACAGACTCATTACAGCCGTTTTGCTCATGTTTGAGTTTAGTCTTTGACTGTAGAATTGTCAATATATAAGCGCATTAGAAGGAAAAATTTCAGCATCTCCGCTATTTTTATGATTATGTGTCATTTGTTAACCCAAGGAATGTTATATTGCAATTTAATATTGCAAAAAATACCATAAATATTTAGCGGCGCAAAAAGGAGATAATGGCAATGGGAAAAACTTACAATGAAGAAGACCCCGAACTCGGAAGTAGCATGGATATTGAAGAAGGCCTTGATTCCGAAGGCAGCGAAGAAGAGGAAGGATTTGAGGAGGTAAAACTTGAGGCATTCAAAAACGAGGTATTTCTCTGTATCTATAATCTTTATCTTATAAACAAGGAGATGTCCCAGTCGGTCTTTACGCTTCACAAAACAGTGGATGAAATGGTAAAAGGAGTGAAACTCAAAACTGCGGTTCCTACCGCCCCGGCAGCTACTGCTCCAGTAGTGCCAGCTGCCCAATCTGTTCAAACTTCTGCGACAGGTATACCGATGTGGATGATTATAACCGGGTCAGTTTCTTTTTTAATAATGGCTTTTGTTCTAATCACGATACTGATAACTTGAAAAGAACCCTAATTTAATCATGGGTTTTAAAGACCGCATTCAGGCCGCAAAAAGCCGGGAGGAAAGCCTGCCAATTGTTCTGCCGAACCCCGAGGGCAGACCCACAAGAAAGCAGCTCAGATACTACAGGAGCCTTTGCCGGCAGGTTGGGATACCCTATGAGACTGCTGAGGCCCAGCAGATCAAGCATTATTTCAAACAAGGACTTTTGAGTGATAGGATTAAAGAACTCGAACTGATGAGGGAATACAAAGTGCTTATGGATCGGGGTAAGGGAGAAAGCACTCTCCTTTCAATGGCAGAGACAAGACTGACCGGCAAATTTTTTAAAGACCTGAAAGAAGAAGCTAAGCTGGCTCAAAAATGCAAGGAACTCCATGAAGAAGTCTTAAAATATGGCATCCACGCCGACTTGCCGGAAGATAATATGCAAAACGGAGGAGAGAATGACAATTCAAGAAAAGAAATTGTCTTGCAGACCGTTATATTTCTTCTGATTATAATAATTTTGGTGTTTACGGTGCTATATCTATAATTACTGACATGGAAAAAGACGAATTCTATTACGACTCTCCAAGCACTCTACCGACTACCGAGGAACCGAGGCTCGGCAAAATGAAGATGTCCGAGGGCAGCTCTTATTCCGGAAAGCCGTATCCGTCCAGGATGGTTGTTGAAATTTTTCAAAACTGCTTTCTTCTCGCCAGTAAATATATCGGCTGGAAAAACAGAGATGCCATTTACCGGATCCTGCCTCATTCGGCTCAGGCATACAAGCTCGGATATGAAATTATGGGAAGAATTGACCATCTTTATTCGAGAGACAATGACCGCACACTTACTTACCGCGTCTCTGTCAATCTTAATCCAGTTTTCGTGATGTTGAGGTCTTCAAGCGTCAATTTTACAGTGAGAGATATAATAAAAAAGGCCTATGCCCGTACAGTTGCGGACTCCTTTTATTCGGGTGCTGTGCATTAATGGGCGCAAAGATACTTACCACCGCGATTCATAAAGGGGGAGAGGGGAAGACCACCTCTACTATACAGTTTGCGGCCTACCTTGCCGGTGAAAAAAATCAAAAAGTCTGCCTTATTGATATGGACCCTTCCTCCAACGCTACAATTACTGTTATAGACGGGCCCGTCTCAGGGCTTTCTGTAGTTGATGTCCTGCTTGGGAAAACAGACCTTTTATCAATAATGGCAAAAACCAGAATCCCAGGGCTTGATCTCATCCCTGCATCCAATGAGCTGAAGGGATTTTCAATGGCTGCGGCTAAGGAGCCTTCAATGGAATTCAGGCTGCTTGACTTAATTGAAGGCAATGGACTCAAGGAAGCCTATGACTTCATTCTGATAGATTCTCCGCCGTCTCTTGAGCTTCTGACTGTAAATGCCCTGGCGGCCTCGGAATGGTTTCTTGTCCCGTTAAGGTGCGCATCTTACTCAGTAAAGGGACTGGTTGACCTTTCTGCCTTTGTTGCCAAGCTCAAACAGAGGGTCACACCAAATCTCAAGCTTCTGGGCATATTCATTACCCAGTTCAGGGGATGGAACAGACTTGACAGAAATATATATGAAAGCATTGAAAACTACCTTTTGAAGGGCAACCAGCCACTTTTAAAAACCATTATCAGGGAGTCAGTGGTAGTTAGAGAATCTATAGCCGAAAGGCTCCCTGTGTGGAAATATAATCCAAAGGCGGATGTTTCGAGGGATTATCTTCTTTTATGTGATGAAATATTTAATAAAATCGGCTTCTGCAACCAAATTGCAGAGCAGGTTTCCGGGGGTGTCAATGTTGGATAAAGATAAAGTTGGGAAGGGAATATTTAACGAGATGGAAAAAATGGGCGTTGCAACCGGTGTTTTAGGTGATATCGGGTCAGAGGTTACCTCAGATCTGGTCAGGTTTCTTGATCTCAGCCAGATAGAGCCTAACCCGTTTCAGTTCAGAAAAATCTTTGAAGGAATAGAGGACTTAGCAGAAGACTTCAAACAAAGAGGCGTTCTGGTTCCAATACTCGTCTGCCGGAAAGGGCAGGGCTATAGGCTAATGGCAGGAGAGCGCAGATGGCGCGCCGCCAAACTTGCGGGACTCAACACTATTCCGGCAATTATCAAGAATGTAGAGAGCCATCAGATTGAGGAAATAGGCATAGTCGAGAACTGTCAAAGAAAGTCCTTTAAAAAAATTGAAGAATACTACGCCATTAAATATCTGAGCGAGAAAGGCTACAAACAGAAGGATATTGCCAAGATGATCGGCAATAAATCCGAGACACTTATCTCAATCTCCCTCAGGGCTGCCGAATTGGTTGATAAGGCCCAATCATCGGGATTCTCCAATTATCTGGAAATGGCTTCCCTGTTTGAGGAAGTAAGATTACAGGTGATTTACGAGATAGCCAAGGTCGCTGAAGAGGATCCCGGACTCGCTGTTGACATCCTCAAGGAAATTGTCTCTCAGGGGATATCCGGTAAAGCGGCTGAAAATTATGTAGCGGTCAAGATTAATCAGGCGGCGTCTTCCCCGGTCCAGCCTTATAGTCAAGTTATCTCCAAGGGGGACTCAGGGGACTCCCAGACTGATAGCGGAAATGACAACAAGAATACGCAAAATGATGAAAACTTTAACATGTCAAAGTTTTCCCCCGGTTTAAAGGATGGTTTAGGCAAGTCTTCACTTGGGGATTTACCGGAATTTGAACCCATTCCCGAACCTATAATGGAA
>JAKAKQ010000207.1 GCA_021813425.1 Nitrospirota bacterium | reverse complement strand
CTCAAGCAGGTTTTCCCTTTTCCTGGTAATCTGCTCTGAGGAACCAATAAAATTGCGGTAATTAGGGGCTGAGATGTTTTTTATCTGTTCTAAAAGCGGGGTGCAGAAAAACCAGTTGCAGCGGTAATGCCTTAGTAGACGGAAATAAGACGGAACGGAAGTATCTGAACAGTGGCTTTATAAAAACAAGAAGGCGCTTGAGAGCGTTCAGCGGGGCCTGAAACAGGCAGTTAGGGGTAAGGTCACAAAACTCAATTTCGACCAGTCCTAAGCAAAAAAGTATTCATAAGGAACAAGGAATATATTCTCTTTCATCTTCAGCAACTGACTACCTTTATATAATACAATCCCCCAGCGGGTCTCATTCTTGAAATCCTGAAGAAAAACCTGCATGCCGGTAAGGTCCTTTAACCTGATATCGCTTCTCCATTTTACTTCTACAGGTATAAGCTGATCTCCTCTTTCTATCAGAAAATCTATCTCGGCCCCGCCAGAAGACCTCCAGAAAAACAGCTTCGCCGCTGGTTCATAGATGGAGAGATAGGATTTCAGTTCAATCGCTATTTTGTTTTCAATAAAAAAAGAATCCCTGCCAAGCCTGCCTACATCCTCCCAGGAGTGTAGTCCCTGCAGATGCATCGCTAATCCGGTATCACTCCACATTATTTTCGGCGATTTTATCAGTCTCTTGCCTATATTCCTGAAATACGGCTCGACAAGAAAGACCTGGAAGGTCGCAAGCAACAGATCAAAGAAATGCCCTGCTGTTGTGTAGGGTATACCGCAGTCACGGGCAACTTCAGCCTTATTGAATATTTGTGCCGCCCTGAATGCCAGCAATGAAAGATACTTCTGATATTCATACAGTTTCTGTATCCGTGACAAATCACGGACATCCCGCTCCAGATAAGTTCTTACGTACCCCTTAAACCATACCTGGCGGGTTTTGTCGCTATTTTCCAGATATGCGGGAGGGAGACCACCCTTAACAATGTAGTTTTCAATTGGGAAGCTCGTCGGCTTCATACTGTTAAGTGTCTCCCAGCACTTCTTTGCTGTCCGAGCCTTAAAAATATCCCCCAATGTTGGTTGACCAAGGTCTCTTCTTAGCGCTTCCATCATTGTTATCGGATTCATTTCGATAAAAACTATCCGGCCTGCAAGAGTTTCGGATATTTTGGGAAGCATCGTTATGTTTGCGGAACCCGTAATGAGAAACTGACCGTTCGTTCTTTTGTTGTCAACGATCTTTTTCATGGCTGGAAAAAGCGCCGGCGCTTTCTGCACTTCATCAATCGTAACCGGCAGGTCCTGCCTCAGAAAAGACTCAGGATCCTGTTCCGCCAGAAGAATATTTGTTGTATCATCAAGGGTTAGATACATTCGCTTCATCTGGAGCAAATCCTTCACAAGGGTCGTTTTCCCTGTTTGACGGGCTCCGACAACAGCTACAACAGGAAATGTCTTGAGATAGCTCCCAAGGGTTTTCGTCTGGATGCGATTGATAAGGGCACTCATGCTTGTAGTTTAACTGGATGGCCGTTAAATTGCAAGGGATTATTGTAGCGCCACTCCTGATCCTTATCCGTTATTTGGTATATGTTTTCTTTGCACATTCCTTAAATTCCTCAAGCAGGTTTTCCCTTTTCCTGGTAATCTGCTCTGAGGAACCAATAAAATTGCGGTAATTAGGGGCTGAGATGTTTTTTATCTGTTCTAAAAGCGGGGTGCAGAAAAACCAGTTGCAGCGGTAAGGCCTCAGAGAACGGCTGATCGTGCATCCTGCGTTTCCGAGAAACCCGCACGGCTCCATGTCATCTACTCTAGTTTTATAAGGCAGGATTTTCTCCCCAAGTGCAAAGATGTAGATAATGTCTTCATGTTCATAATATGAATGTTTATTGATGCAGCAGACCTTTCGGCAATCCGGGCAGACAGCATCGGTATGTTGCTGAATAAAAGGACTAAGGGCCTCGATCATCTCCGACAATTCTGCTGCAAGCGCCCTTGTCTTTTTAACGCCATCCGTATTCTCACTGAGTACATTCTCAATAACCCGGATGATTTTTCCCAGGCTTTCCCGATCATGATAATCTATTTTTTTGAAATAATAATCCATACTCAGCTATCTCAACCTCTCAGCTATCTCTTCTGCAAGATCCGAAAGCGAGTCGTCCCTTGCGCCGAACACAACATAACTGTCCCATCTGCCGGGAATATCCAAAATACTGCCACGGTCTTCAATGGTCTCTGCTGACTTGCCCATTACCTGTATCTCATCAGTTATATCCCTGCTCGAAATATCCTTTGACGTGGTCCCTCCTGCATAATAGATCGGCAGTAAAACAAGATGGTCGGAATCCCTCAGATTTTCGGCGAATGTCTCTATATATCCTTTCTTCATAAGCCTTGTCGGCCCGTATCCATGTGGCTGGAATATGTAACAGACTTTTTTGCTGATCTCCTTCATAGTCAGCATAAGACTGGAAATCTTATGAGGGTTGTGGGCGTAATCGTCAATGACAAGATATCTGCCGTTATTCAGGTGGATATCGAACCTCCTTTCTATGCCTGAGAATTCAGGAAGCGCCTCCGAAATTTCTTTTAATGGAGTTCCGAGTTCAGCCATTAAAGCTATACAAGCAAGGGCATTATAAAGGTTATGCCTTCCTGGAAGGGAAAGCTCGAAATTCTGTCCGTTTACTTTAAAGAGAGTCCTGAATGGCTGATATTCGATATCAAGCGCCTGATATTCCGAATCCCTGTCGATAGAAAACCTGACACTGCTTCTTATTTTATATGACAGAAGGTTTTTATCATCGCCTCCTGTAATGACAGTTCCCGATGTATTATCCGAAAGCCTTTCGAACATCTGACCTGTTTCCTCAACCGAATGGTGGTCAAGGTCAAGATTAGTGATTATCGAGTAAGCCGGCTTGTAATCCACAATTGTTCCATCCGACTCGCAAGCCTCGAAGATGAGCATATCGGATTTCCCGGCAAGATAATTCCCGGAATTTTTTTCAGACTTGAACTGCTTGACCCTGCCGCCTCCCATGAAATTGGGTTCCATCCCGAGCCTTTGCATCAGAAAGGCAAGCATCCCCGAAATGGTTGATTTGCCGCTGGTGCCTGCAACAGCCACTGTCCTGCAGTGAGATACTATATCTGCAAGATATTCAGGTCGTGTTCTTACGGGGATCCCGAGCGCATGTGCTCTTATGAATTCCGGATTATCCTTTTCGACTGCTGTGCTGAATACAACGAGATCAAATGATTTGTCTATTCCGGCGCCGTCCTGCGGCACGATCAGGATACCGTGTTCTTTCAATCGCCTGCAGACAGGGTGTTGGGGATTCCTGTCAAAAAGGCGGTCAGAGCCGGAAACAGAATACCCTTTGTCTGCAACGAAGCCTGCGATTGCGGAGACGCCGCTTCCGCCTATGCCTGAGAAGAATATCTTCAAATGCCGAAATTATAACAGATTGTGCTGAATACCTGTATTTTCTTACCCGTGTGACATCTTGTTGGCGATAACATAATGTGAACTTCTTTTAAGAAACGGTTTTTCGATCATATGCCAGGATATAAAGGATATGATCAGTATGATCGCTGATGAAAGGGCAAAAGCGAGGAAAGGGTTAACTCTAAAGATATTGTAATAAATCAGTGTCTGGATTATCGGGAAATGGAATATGTAAACACCATATGAAAAGTCGCCGTACTTCCCGAAATTACCGAGATAATAAAAAAAGCATGCAGAATAGATAATAAGCACAGCGAGGCTTATCGGCTTCAGGATAGTCAGTCCGGATGCGATACTGCCCAGATAAATGAATAGTGACAAGAGGAAAAGCAGCCTCGCCTTTTTTTCAAAATAACTATAATTGAAATATATTATCCCTCCGCTCAAAAAACAGAGAAAATGCCAGGGGATATATGCTAATTGCATAAAAATGGTCTGTCCTGTCCGGACAGAGATTACGTTGAAGACCTGGAACAGGATATATGCAAGGAAGTAAATGATCGCAAACAGGACGCCCTTGCTGAATCTTCTGATTAAAATCACTATGACCGGCACAAGGCAATAACACATTACTTCCGTCCTTATTGTCCAGAGCGCGCCGTTTACTGCCTTTATGGGATTATTGATAAATACGCCGGGAAGGGAAGGTTCTATAAAATTCAGGAGGGATAGATTGGCTGCCAGATACTTTATGAATTTCATCGAAAAATATTCTGGAAGAGAAAGGTCGGTTATGAACAGACCCAGGAAGGCACATAGAATTATGACGGAAAAGTAGGCTGGATAGATACGTCTGAATCTTTTCGCAAGATATTCTTTTACTGATTTAGAGTTGTCAAAACTCATGAAGACAAGGAAACCGCTAATGACAAAGAAACAGTTGATTGCGAATTCTACTCTAAAGAAATATCCCAGTTTCAGGAGGCCTGGATCTCCGGTCAGGCTGTAAGAATGATGCAGGAAGACCATGCTCGCAAATACCAGTCTTAACAGATCAAAATTATTCAGATTCCTTGCCGGTTTTGTCATAGTGCTAAATCAGTCCTCCCCGCAGGCACGGAATATTTCATTCTGCCTTTCTGTCCAGGGTTGCCGGGTAATGCGGAATGAGATCCTGAGAATCAATGATGATAGACTATTGACTTGATGCCTTCTTTTTGAAGGATAGCCTGTGACTGTTCAACGGCCTTTTTGTTTTCGCTGAACTTGCCTATCAGGACCCTGTAAAGGGTTTTTTTCTCGGTAGTTTCTTTCTTGAGAAACGCATCATAACCTTTTTGTTTGAGTTTATCGGCAAACAATACAGCATTATTTTCATTTTCAAAGACTCCCAATTGGACCGAATAAAAGTCTCTCATTTTCTCAGCCGGGGCTTTAGATTCTTTTTTCTCTACCGGTTTTTTCTGGGCAGATTTTTGCTGTTCGGGTTTGTCCGGTTTTTCAACCACTTTGGCCGGAATATTTTTCTTTCCAGATTTATCATCAATTGTCTCAAGGGCGATTTCTTTTGTCTTTTTGTCATCCATTGGAATCGTTTCTTTTATAGTTTCTTTTGTAAGAGGGGATTTTTCAGGTTGAGTTTCTTTCTGGACGGCGGATGGAATTTCCTTGCCTTTGTCCTTCTGGAAGATCTTCAATGCCCCGAAGCTAAGCGCTGCGATGGTTATAACAGAAGCAGTGATTATAGCGATCTTTTTCACGGGATCACTTTTTTTCCGGGAGGGATATTTCTCTTCTTCATACATGTCGAATTCTTTTTCCTGAATCTCTTCTTCAGAAAGGAACTCACTTGTCTCGTCTGCTTTCTTGGATGTATCCTTTTCAGGGATGTCAAATTCTTCTTCGATTTCTCCGATATCCGGTGTCTTGTCTGGAAAAGCCGTTGACACGCTACCCAATTCCTCAGGCTTATACTCCCGAGTAACATCCTCTTCCGGACTCTCCTCAAACAATTTAGAAAAATCATCTTCAGGGGTCTGCTCCACAATCTCTGCCTCTAAAGGTTCTATTGATTCCCCGGAATCCTCTATCAATTCCTCTTCCTTTATCTCAAAGGTTTCAGGTTCATCTTCGAGCGTAAATTCTTCATATTCTTTTTCTTTCTTGAGCGGAGGTTCCTTGGCTATTATCTTGATTACCCCTGTGTCTTCTCCCAGTACTTTCACTGTTTTTGAAACAATCTCCTTGGGATTCAACGGTTTGACAATAACATCCACTATACCTAAAGGCGCAGTATATTTCGGATCAAGCTCCCCAGCATAAGAGATCAGCATAACAGACGGGACTTTTTTAAGGCTTTCTATAGAGTGGATTGATTTAATGATCTTCAGCCCGTTGGACACAGGCAGGACAAGGCTGCAGAAAACAAGATCGGGCAATATCTCCTTTGCCTTCCCAACAGCCTCATCGGGCTCCGAGACGGTTATGACTTCAAATCCTCTGGCCTGAAGCGACTGCGCAATCTGACTGCAGGCAAACGGATCATCATCTATTACCAGTACCTTTTTCTTGATTTTAGCGCTCATAAATTATTAGCTAATCTGCTTAATTCATAAATTTTCTCGAATTCAGAAAGGACATGGTATTTGAGCGGCTTTATTTGCCCGATATTCAGATAGTATGTATTTTGATAAATACAGAGGGCAAATTTCCCGAAAGCTTTCGGGATCGAAGACCGAGAATGAGCGAGGATACTATGTCCTTTCTCTTTTATCATAGTTTATGAATTATCTGGACTAAGCGTGCCTCCTTATCCCAACTTTTCTTATCTGCGATTCAATTTCCCTGATCTGGCTCCTCTGATTATACAGGAAAAAATAAAATATGATAAAGCCTACAACAGATGCCCCTCCGATATAAATCAGGCTGTCTATAATTATGCTGTTCTGCAGAAATTCTGCATAATCTGCAAGACCTAATTTCAGCGAGATAAAGAAGATGGAAAATACGAGGAAAACGAAATGAAGCAATTTTATAAAATGTTTAATGCTTTCTTCTGTATTTCTCAATGAGTTGAGTTCTTGCATCTGCATGTCGAATACGCAGCTTGCACATTCTTTTTTGCCTGGAATCCTGTGGTTTTTGCATAATGGTCCCCTCCGGCATTTGGGACATGTAAACCCTTCCCCCTTTTTTAAATACACATCACATATCAGACACTTCAGCATCTCTTCGTTCTTCACTGCCATCGTATCCATTTTCCCTCCAATGCTTACATAATCATCCGATCCGGACCCCACACGATCTTATACATAGTTGCCGGATCAGACTGTATAAGTGCCTTTCCGTAAAAGAGCCCTTGCCTTCCATGCCCATCTCCTGTCCAGTTTCCTTTTAAAGCGGGGGGATGCCTTGAAGGCTGTTATTGATTTTTTCAGATAGTCTGTCCCTTCATCCTTCATGCCGAGTTTCAATTTGACAAGACCCATCTGATAAAATCCTCTTGAACTCGATGAATGTATTTTCTCGAAGTTCTCAAGCATGGGAAGTGCGCTATTGTAGTCCCCGTTATTGATGTAAACCTCTGCCATCATAAGATACGGTTCACCATATTTCAGTTGCGGTGAAACTCTCAATGCCGTGTCTATCAGTTCCCTCCCTTTCAGTATATCTCCAATTATAGCAGTAGAGATCCCATAATAGAAGTTAAATTCCGGGTCATCAGACATCTTTACTGACGCCTTCTCAAAGTGGTCTAATGCCCTTTTATAATCCTTTTTTTCGAACATCAGTATGCCGAGCTCTTTAAGAGCCCGTGCATCATGGGGGTTTATCGAGACAAGTCTCTGAAGTTCCCTTATCCTTGACGCCCTCCTGAAAATCTTGAAAGGGTCTGGTATGAATCCAAAAAAAGTCCGGTCTATAGTGAAATATATTATAAATATGATAATAAGCGCTGCAAAAGGGTTCCCTATGATCCAGTAGAGTAAAGAGAAGAGGAAAAACTTGCTCAGCACTGCCTGTCTCCTGCGATATGTATTTCACTTTGCCGGGAAGTCCTGAAATCCTTTTCTCTTCTGATCAGATCGTTCTTCCTGACCCTTTCAGGCGCCTGAATAAAAATTATATCTTCATTTCTTTCAGAGGTTATATTATCTCCTTCTAAATTCTACATTGATTCTACCCTGAAAAGGTTTCCCTCGATACCCGGA
>JAKAKQ010000266.1 GCA_021813425.1 Nitrospirota bacterium | reverse complement strand
ATATGAACGCAGGCAAGAACTGCGGCACATGCCATAATGGCGAAAAGGCTTTCAAGTCAAGCGATGCGGCTAACTGCGCAAAGTGCCATAAGAAATAATATGGCTGAATAGTAAAAAAAAGCCCCCGGATATCCGGGGGCTTTTTTTTGGTTGTATTTTGTTAAATCAGATCTTTGTGAGCCAGGATTCGTACTTCCTGTTTTTACCCTTGACTATATCGAAGAAAATTGACTGGAGTTTCTTCGTTATCCTGCCGCGCTGTCCGCTGCCTATTGTCCTGCCGTCCACCTCTCTGATCGGGGTCACCTCTGCAGCCGTTCCTGTAAAGAACGCCTCATCAGCTATATACATCTCATCTCTTGTAAAACGTTCCTCGGCTATCGCTATTCTGTTATCCCTGGCGATTTTAATGATGCTGTCTCTCGTAATCCCTTCGAGTATTGAAGTAAGCGGCGTTGTCTTGATCTGATCATTCCTGACAATGAACACGTTTTCTCCGCTCCCTTCGGATACATATCCTTCGGTATCGAGTAAGAGGGCTTCATCATAGCCGCATGAAATCGCCTCTTTTTTGGCGATCTGGGAATTTACATAGTAGCCGCATATTTTAGCCCTTGTCATTGTTGTGTTTACATGATGTCTTGTAAACGAAGAAACTTTGATCCTGATCCCCTTCTGGAGTCCTTCATCACCAAGATAAGCTCCCCATGGCCAGACCGCTATTGATACGTTGATGGGATTTCCCTTTGGATAAAGGCCCATGGCGCCATATCCTATATAAACAAGCGGTCTTATATAACATTCCTTAAGCTTGTTAGCCCTGATCGTTTTTATTATTGCAGACTTTATCTCTTCCTTTGAGAACGGTATATCGATCATAAAGATATGTGCTGACGCAAAAAGTCTGTCAACATGCTCATCGAGGCGAAAGATCGCAGATCCCTTTTCTGTTTTGTAACAGCGTATCCCCTCGAAAGCTCCAAGACCATAATGAAGCGTGTGTGTGAGAACGTGCACCTGAGCCTTGTCCCAATCGACAAGCCTGCCGTCCATCCATATCTTTTCCGTTTTCTTTAACATAGATATTATTTAAGCAATACAGGATGTTGAATGTCAACTTAAAATTGCATTTATATTTTTAGATTTTTACTTTAGATTTTTCTTGACATAGAAACTTTCGATCTGCTAAAAGTATTCATCATTTTTTAAAAGCGATCAGGGGGGAATTTATGTGGAAAGCCGCTATCCTGAGACATAACAAATCTTCCATCCTTTTTAATACGGCCTCAATATTGCTCAGTCAGTCAGTCAGTCATACTTTTACTTAGAAGAAGCCTTTTTAAGAAAAATGTTGCGGTATCAAAAATTATTTCCTGTTTATTGGATTTAAAGAGGAGGTGATCCATGGAGAGGAAAGCAATTCTTCTTGTAGAAGATGATCCTGTGGTAAAAGATTTAATAAGGGATTCTCTTGAGAAGGAGTATGAGATATTAGAAGCCTCTACATATTCAGAGGCGATCAATCAATCGGGAAACCATATAGACCTTGCTATTATAGACTATTCCTTGCCGGACGGAGATGGCTTTGGGGTTTTAAAAAAGCTCAGGGAAAAGAGACCGGCGTTACCTGCAATAATGATAACGGCCTATAGCAGTGAAGATGTTGCAATAAAGGCGGTCAGGACAGTTGTAAATGAATATATAAAAAAGCCATTATCTCTCAGGCATCTTAAAACAAGGGTATCGGAGATGCTTGAAGGGAAGAGAAGTGAAGTAAATTCAGAAAAGGCAGAAAGCAGGGAAGAGTTTATTATTGAGGGCATAGCAGTGTATATAGAAAATAATTATATGAAAGATATAAATCGCGATGAACTTGCGAAAATGGTATCTATAGACAGATATAAGTTAAGCAGGGCATTCAATGAAAGGATCGGACAGAGCCTGTCTTCCTATCTGAACAGCAAAAGGATCAGGAAGGCTGCTGAACTCCTCAAGAATCGTGATTTAAACATAACAGAGATAGGTTATTTTGTAGGGTTCAAAAGCATAGAGCATTTTAGTCGTCTGTTCAAGGCATTATACGGTGTATCACCGAAGGAGTTTCGGGAAAAGTTGAAACAGTGAGATTTTATTAACCCGGCAATATAATATCGCAAGCCGTCATCCTCGCTTGTCGGGGATCGGACGGCGTAACAGCACGAAAACAAAGAAAGATTCCGGACGAGCCGGAATGACAAAATTCGAGTATTTAATTGCCGGAGTAATAGTTTCCCATTGCCTGAAGAAGTCGCTTGATTCAGGCTGCACAAAATATCAAATAAAAACCACAAAACATCAAGAAGATATATCACGTCTGTGGTATATCTGTTACATGATTTTTCGGCCCCGGCTGTTTAAACAGATACTTATCCAAAAACTCACAATGCATCCGCCTATAGGCGAACTTGCCCGGAGTTTGCAAAATAAAGACCCATACATTTTATCCGGCGTCCCGCCTTGAGGCAGCCTAATAATAATGTCATCGCGAGTCATGATTTATTAGGATGTAGCAATCTATAAACTTTGAAACAAGGAGAAAACCATGAAAAGGAACACAATCAGCTTATTATTAGTTACAGTTTTGATGCTTACGTTGGTTAGTTCAACTGCCTTTGCATTACCAGATGACTCCATCTTGTCCCAGAATATTAAAGAAGCAGACGGAACAACAGGACAGGATACAAACAGTGGAAGCGGCATTAAGACAGGGCATATTCAGGATGGAGCAATAACAACTCCAAAAATTGTTGATGGTGCGGTGTCAACTTCAAAAATAGCGGATGGTGCTGTGACAGATGCAAAAATAACAGGGCCGATATCAGGCTCCAAGCTTGGAACTCATACACATTCCGGTTCGGATATTGCAGATGGATCAGTGACAACGTCAAAGATAGCTGCTGGCGCTATAACGCCGGATAAAGTTGGATTCTACAATAATGTAATAATAGTAGCGCCAAGCGGAGGCGATTTTACCAGTCCGGTAGATGCTATGAATTCTATATCAGATGCATCTGAATCTAATCCTTATCTTGTGAAGATAATGCCGGGAGTGTATAACGTAGGCTCAAGCAGTGTGCAGATGAAGCCGTATGTGGATATAGAAGGATCCGGTGAGAATGCAACAAAAATAATAGGCAACTCAGGAGATAGCTCAAGCGGAGTAATAATTTGTGCTACAAATGCTGAAATAAGGTTATTGACTATAGAAAATAGCGGCAGCGGAAATTATTCCCAGGCAATATATATCAATAATGTAAGCAACGTAAAACTCAGTAACGTAACAGTAACTTCATCAACAGCTGTAATTAAATCAACCGGTATATATAATCGTCAGTCATCACCCTTATTAACCAATGTTACTATTATTTCGTCGGGTCCTTCTACGTATGTTACGGGTATTACCGATGACAGTGGTTCCCCTGTATTAAAAAATGTTTCTATCAATGTCTCTAATGGCGGCGATGTATATGGTATGGAATTGAATTCCTCTTTAAATCCCTCAATAAATAATCTTAAAATTAGTGCATCTGGAGGTTCAAGCAGAACTTTTGGAATTGCAAATTTATACACTTCTTCAACTACTATTCAAAATGCAGATATTACCAGCACAGGTGCTTCTGGTAATATACTTGGAGTTTGGAATGCTGCAAATTCATCTCTCACAATTATTAATGCTAACGTCAATGCATTGAGGGGTATTTTAAACCAGGATAATAGTTTTCTCAGAATTATTAACTCAATGATAAAAACAACATACTCCTCAATTGAAACTTCTAATACTATCCAGACTTATGCCTCGTATACCATGGTAGATGGAAATCCAGCAGTTTCGGGTAATGATAAATGTATTGGTCTATATGATGGGAACTTTGACCCATATACGTGTCCATAACAAACTTAGGGATATCCACGGGCTTGCCCGTGGATATCCTACATATTAATGCTGAAAACGTCTTTTTTCTATATAATTAAGAAACCTTAAAGCTTCAGGATTATGAGGATTTATTCTCAGGATGGTTTCAAATTCCTTTCGAGCGTTGTCTACAGCTCCCTTGCTGAAGTAGGCAATAGCAAGATTATAATGCGCCTCTTCAAAGTTAGGTGATAATTCTAAAGCAATTCTATATTCCACGACAGCTTCATCAAAAAGTCCCTGTTTAGAATGAAGGACACCTATGTTATTATGTATTTTTGCAATTTCCATAGGAGTGAAAAATTTTGATTTTATATTAAGTGCTATTCTGTACTCTTGTATAGCTTCATCTACTCGGCCTTTTAACCCATATATAACTCCAAGATTATGGTGAGCTTCTGCATTATCAGGTGAGAAATCAAGGGCAATTTTATATTCTTTAATGGCTTCATCAAAATATCCTTGATTCTTATAAGCAATTCCGAGGTTGTTATGGGGTCTGGCCTTTTCAGGGCTTTTTCTTATCACATCGCTCCAAAGAGTTACCCCATCATGCCATAATAGATTTCTTGCATAAGTAGTTCCTGAAAGCAAAATAATAAGCACAGCAAGTACCAGCATAAGAACCTTTTCTGCCCTCAGGCTTTTATTCACAAAGATAAAAACAAATGTCGTCATTGTGAAGAATGCTCCTATTGATGGAAGATATACCCTGTGTTCAAAAATCACATCTCTTATGGGAATAATTGAAGACTCAACTGATAATGTGATGAAAAACCAGAATATACCAAATGCCGTAAGGCGTAAACAGTGAATGGTGAATAGTGAATAGTCGGCAGTAAAACGGGAACGAAAGTAAAGGTATACCCCAAGACCAAAGATAGAGATAAGAAACAGAAAAGATAAAAGGACATCAGCGTTAAGAAATGAATGATATATCGGATAGTCATAATCGAGGTTTTGGTTAACTGGAAGAAATAATAGCCTAATGTATGTAACAATTACCCTGAATTGTGTAAACAGATAAATCCTTCTGGGAATCTCTGTTGTCTCCTGTGAAGCCTCCCGTAACTCCCCGATCATATCTCCAACCGGTCTGTCTACACCAACAAGGCTGAAAGGGATAATAAACATTGTAAGAAGAAAAGGTATCAGATACAGAATTCTTCTTCTGATTTTTTCATTAAAAAACATGAATTCGTAAAGGGCAATTATAACAGGCAGCGTGAATGAAATCTCCTTTGTTTTCATGGCAAGGATGGCAGAAACAAGTGAGACAGCGTATAGCGTATAGCGTGTAGCGTATAGTTTTTTACTAACTCCTGACTGCTTACTGCTTGCAACTTTTTCTGTGTTCTGAGTAACGAGTCTTGCCTTTATATACATGACAAGTGACAGAAGACAAAACATGGTTGCAAGCGATGTGAATCTCTGAATGATATATGTTACTGCCTGTGTTTGTATCGGATGGGAGACAAAGATTAAGGCAGAGAAAAGAGCGGTTGAAGCCGTGAACCGTGAACCTAAAACTGTGAACTGTTGAAAATAAGGTGTCTTGAATGTAAGTATCACAAGCCAATAGACAAGGATTGCATTAAGGATGTGAATGGAAAGATTTACAATATGGTAGCCAAAGGTATCAAAACCTCCGAAATGATAATTAATGGCAAATGTCAGAAACCCAAACCATCTTGATCCTGACGGAGGCCAGAAATTATCCAGATCTCTTAATTTATAATTTTCAACAATGTTTCGGGCGTCATCGAAATGAAACGGGACATTGAAGGTGTTGGAGTATGCAATTAGGCCGATAATAATGATTAAGAATATATGAATGGGCGTTCTATTAAAGAACTTTTCCATATTGAAGTTTAACATTTTAGTCTCTTATCTGATTACATTCAAAGACCAATAATATATCAACCCCATTCACATCTTCTCGGGTGCGGTAACGCCGAGTATGGTGAGGGCGTCGCTTAAGACAATTTTTACGCCCTCGCAGAGCGCAAGCCTTGCCTTTGTTGCTTCAATGTCATCGGTAATCACTTTATGTTTGTGGTAGTAGGAATGGAATATGCCTGCAAGCTCCTGCAGATAAAAAGTTATCCTGTGAGGTTCGTATGCCCTTGCAGCGCCTTCAAGGACCATAGGATATGCCAGCAGTTTCTTGATCAGATCAAGTTCTTCAGTATTAGAAAGAGCTGAAAGGTCGGTGTTTTCAAGTGTGTTTATATCGATCCCTTTTTCCTTTGCGTTAGCAAAGATACTGTTTATTCTCGCATTTGCATATTGGACATAATAGACAGGGTTTTCGGCCGAGGTTGCGGTAACAACGTCGATATCAAAATCAAGATGGCTGTCTGATTTTCTGGTAAGGAATATGAATTTTGCATTGTCTGCGCCGACAAGGTTTACTACCTCGCTAAGCGTTACAAAGTTTCCTGCCCTTTTTGACATCTGAAAAGGTTCTCCGTGTTTCAGCAGATTTACCATCTGCACAAGGATCACCCTGAACCTGGAGCTGTCATAACCGAATGCCTTCATAACAGATTCAATCCTCGGGATGTATCCGTGGTGGTCTGCTCCCCAGATATCGATTATTATGTCGAATCCCCTGTCGAGTTTGTCCTTATGATATGCGATATCAGATGCAAAGTATGTGAATTCGCCGTCGCTCTTTACAACAACCCTGTCCTTGTCATCAACGAAATCTGATGAGCGGAACCATATAGCGCCTTCTTTTTCGTAAATAAATCCCTTATTTTTCAGGGCTTCAATAGCAGCAGTGACTTCGCCTTTCTCATACAGCTGTTTCTCGCTAATCCAGCTTGAGAAATCCCTGATCGCAAAATAGGAGATATCATTTCTGATAAGTTCCATCATCCTGTTATAAATCCATTCCGTAATCTCTTTTTCGCAATCCTTAAAAGGGATATCCTTATATTTTTCTTTCTTCTGGGAAAATAGCGCTGACGCCTCCTCATCTATGTACTGGCCTTTATACCCATCCTCAGGGAATTCAGTTTCTTTTCCAAGAAGCTGCTGGTATTTTGCATAAACAGACATGCCCAGAAGTCTTATCTGACGCCCTGCATCGTTTATATAATATTCACGCATAACATTGAATCCCATCTCCTCAAGGAGATTACACAAAGCATTCCCCACAGCCGCACCCCGTGCATGGCCGATATGGAGCGGACCCGTAGGATTTGCGCTGATGAATTCAACGAGCACCTTCTTGCCGTTTCCGATATCCTCTCTTAGAAATGATTTCGGCGAGGATAAGAGATTTATTAATGAAGAATAAAGATAGCCCCTCGTAAACCTGAAATTTATGAATCCCGGTCCTGCTATTTCAATTTTTTCGAAGATATTTTTATCTTTAATTGAAGCGACTATTTCTTCAGCTATTTTCCTGGGGGCTTTCTTTAGTGATTTTGCCAGTCCCATAGCAACGGGTGTAGAGGCATCGCCAAAGGATTCTTCCCTCGGTATCTCGATCTCTATCTGGGGGCATGGAGATATGCCGAGGGATTTAAGGGAACCCTGAAGTATTTTGACCAGATCCTTTTTCATGAAAGTTAAGTTTAAACATCGTTCCGAGCTAAAGTCAACAATGCTCTCCCTAAAATAGAGATAGAACTTTAAATAAAAAGAAAACTCCTTCTGGTTTAATGTTTTTTGGTGATATAAAATATCACCAATAAGGTGAACAAAAAACCCGAAGGAG
>JAKAKQ010000240.1 GCA_021813425.1 Nitrospirota bacterium | reverse complement strand
GGTGTTTTGGAAGAGGAGCTTGAGAACTCCTTGAGGATGAAGAAAGAGTACGAGAAGGCTATTAAATCGCTCCCGCAGGGTGCCCTTGTGAAAAAAGAGATTCGCGGGCATAGTTATTACTATCTCATGAAAAGGGAGGGACTAAAGGTGAAGTTTGTCTATAAGGGCAAACTGCCTAAGGAAGAAATAATGAGATATGAAGAAGCAAAGCAGTTCAGGGCCAAGTACCGGAATCTGCTTTCGCAGGTAAAAAAACAGATTGCATTTTTAAGAAAGGCGTTGCGTGGAAAAGAGATACGCTCTGTTTCTTGAGGTTCTCAGGCGGTTTCAGACCGCAGGACTGCTGAAGGAATTGATCCTTATAGGGAGCTGGTGCCAGCACTTTTACAAAAGTTATTTTACAGGCATTAGGTATACCCCGACTATAAGAACAAGAGACATGGACTTTCTTGTTCCTGTCCCTCTCCGAATCAAGAATAAGGTAGACGTAGAGGAACTTTTTAGAGATGAGGGTTTTGTGGTTACTTTCAGCGGAAGTGCAGGCTATATGAAACTTATGCATCCGGAACTTATTGTGGAGTTTCTTGTTCCTGAAAAAGGGAAGGGTTCGGACAGTCCGTATCCCCTACCGAAGTTGAGCATGAACGCCCAGCCTCTGAGATTTCTTGATTATCTACTTCAAAATACTATATACGTAGAGGCGGAGGGACTGAAAATAAAAGTGCCCCATCCTGCTGCATTCGCGCTACATAAGCTGATTATATCAGCCAGAAGAACAAAAGAGGAGAAGCTGCTCAAGGACAGAAAGGAAGCATTAGCGGTTTTAACAGCACTCGTGAGAAAAGGAGACGAAGGCGAAATAAAAAGCATGTTTGACGGAATGCCTTCAAGATGGAGAAAGCGGGTGATTGCTGTGCTGACAGAAACGGATAATATCGAAATAATGAGGATTTTGAAATAAAAAAAACTATTGAGCTTGTTGTAAGGGAGTGTTTCAGGGTCTTAAAGCCGGGCAAATACTGCGCAATTCTGATTGGAGACACAAGACGGAATAAGTTTTACATTCCACTGGCATTCAGCGTCATGGAGCGGTTTATAGAGGCTGGTTTTGCATTAAAAGAAGACATCATCAAAATCCAGCACAACTGTTCTCCTCGTCCCGAAGGTTTTCGGGACTGAGTGTGGACTGTGCAACCAGCTTCTGGGTCAAAAAATCAAAGGAATATAATTTTCTACTTATTATGCATGAGCATTTGTTTTTGTTTCACAAACAGTGCCATAGCCCGTAGCGCAAAAGTGCCGTAGCAAGAAAAGAAAGAACCATAGCACCATAGTCAATAGAATAATTATTCAAGAACTACGGAACTATGGAACTGTGGAACTATGATGTTATTGGAGTGAGCGAGAAAAACTCCAGAGTAGTTTGCCTACTTCTGATAATAAATCCTCGATCTTGGAAGTGTTTGACTTAAAATAATGTTCTATGGGACTTCGGGACTAAGGAACTTCGGCAGGGTCATCCGACTTTCTCAGCCAGCCATTCCTGTATCAGCGCATCTTCGCTTTTATGGAGCTTCTTTGCCCTGCTGCGTATCTTCTTGAACAGTTTTTCATCCAGGCCGACATATTTTTTTTTCTGAAGTTTAAATCTCACGTCTGCCACTTCACGCACATCTTCAAATTCAAAAATATCATGCTCGTCAAAGAAGCTGCTGGCTTCCGCTATAGTCATTTCTTTATGCTTACTTTTTTTCATATCTCCTCCGCTCACGCTGGTTCATATCTCTCGCTGTTATTATCAATGCCTTGTTAACGATTTTCTTTATGAAAAATACTGAAAGATATCGCCCAGCCTCTGTTTTGCCCAGCGCATTATATAAATCTTCTCCCTCAACCTTTCCGCTTTCTCTTTTAAATAGTCTAAAATTGCCTGATAGCACTTCTTCAACTTCATGCGGAAGAACACCATGTTTCCAAGCAATTTTCTCAACTATGGTATCCAGCCATATTATATCATCAATTATGATTGACAGTTGAATCCTCCCTTCATTTTTTCAAATTATAACATAGACTTTTGATTTGTACTTGATAAATACTGCATATTTTCAGACAAACAGTTCAAAAGTCCGCAGTTCAAGAGTCTGAAGTTCATCTTATGGTATAATAATAACATGAAAGCAGTACTGTTCATGGTCGCAATCCTGGTCATCATCTATCTCTATGCGTTAATATTCTTCAGGATGTCTTACAGGAGATTGCTTTGAGGCGGTGTCAACGCCTCCGTGAGAGCGAAACTGGTTGCCCGAATCGAGAAAAAAAATCTCAAGGTCCCTGTCTGGCTCGCAGGGAAATCAGGGATGTGCAGATAATGCAGCCATCAATTATAATCCGTCGAGCCAGAAAGAGTTGATGTTATGTTTAAGGACTACCGCAAGTATCAGAGGTATTCAATCCTGGCCAGTGCGAAAATTACACGGCGGGATGAGGGATCACAGGAGAGTCTGACAGCGCAGGTGAGCACCATCTCACAGGGAGGGATGGGTTTCTATGCGAACGCGTCTCTGGAGAAGGCCACCCGGGTCGCTGTTGAGTTTCTGGTCGACGCCCTGCAGGGGATAGGCGTGCTTGAGGGGAAGATAGCCTCGGTCTGTTCACAGGGAAACGACTATTTCATGGGCATCGCCTTTGACAGGGAAATATCCTACGACCGGTTTGTCAGTATTATCTGCTGATTTTTAACCCAAAAAATGCATTTAGCCTGGATAATTCATAAATTATAATTATGCCGAAAGGACATAGTATCCTCGCTCATTCTCGCTACGCTCCGAGGAATCCCGAAAGCTTTCGGGATAAAACCGCTCAAATACTATATCCTTTCGGCATTCAGGAAAATTTATGAATTAAGTGGGTTAGCAGGGACATAAATGATTGAAAAGTCTTTTGCTTGGATTTATTCTTCCATGTTTGCCCATTTCCCGCAGGAATCCCCCCATCTCGCTATAACCTTTTCACTGTCGTTGATCTCTATGACACCACAGGTGTTCGGGCAGTCAGAACAGTAGAAGCTCGATGTGTAGAGGCGCTGTTCAGAGACGGACAGTCCTTTGAACCTGGTATCCTTCGTATCTCTGACAAGGAGTGCGGCGCCGATAGCTCCCATAATCGGATAATGCCCAGGTATGATAAACTCTTTATTGATTTCTCTTTCGAATGCCGCCTTGATACCGGGGTTTGCGGCAACACCGCCCTGGAATATAATGGGGGAGCTTAAATCTTTTCCCCTTGCCAGGTTGTTGAGATAATTTCTGGCAAGCGCATCGCACAGACCTGCAACAATGTCTTCAAGGTTGTGCCCCATCTGCTGCTTGTGTATCATGTCCGATTCTGCAAAGACAGTGCACCTGCCTGCTATCCTCGCAGGCGATGCAGAACGAAGCGCATAAGAGCCGAGCTCCCCGATGCTTATGCCGAGCCTTGCTGCCTGATGTTCGAGAAACGAGCCTGTGCCTGCAGCACATACTGTATTCATCGAAAAGTCAGTGACAACACCGTTCCTTATAAGTATCAGTTTTGAATCCTGGCCACCTATCTCCACTATTGTTCTTACATTGGGAAGTAAGTGTATCGCAGAGACCGCATGGGCTGTTATCTCGTTTTTTACCCTGTCTGCTCCTGCGATATGGTCTGCCAGTTTCCTCCCGCTTCCGGTAGCGCCGACACCCCTGATATCGACTCCTCCGAGGTCTTTTTTCAACGATGAGAATGCAGACTGCAAGGCCCTGATCGGCTGTCCCATTGTCCTTCGGTATGAATTCCAAAGTACGCTGCCGTCATAGTCTATTAAGACGACCTTTGTAGTTACGGAACCTACATCAATTCCGAGATAGCCTTTCAACTCTTCTCCTTTCAAGGAGGTCAACGAACGCCTCAAGCCTTGTGACTATGTTCGCCTCCGATACGTGTTCGTCGAATGTCATGGACAGAACCGGATAATTCTTATCCTTGCTGATCCTATGGATAATGGTCGAGGCAACAAGCTCGGGCATGCACGTAAACGGCATGATATGCAGGATGCCGTCAATGCCTTTTCTGTGAAACATCAATGTCTTGCCGACTGTCTCCATGCTCTCTCCTCCTGAGGGATAGTCAAGATAGCCTTTTGCCCACAGTGCTGAGAGCTTTGCCTGGTTTCTCCTGAAGGGCTTGAACCTGAACCTGTCATTCAGCCAGTCACTCAACCATACACCTCTTACAATCTCGACTCTCATTTCTCCGAGTTTCTTCTCAACATCAAGGTTTGCAAACGGCTCTATTGTAACAAAAATCTCTCCAAGGACGCCTATCCTGAGGGGTTTGAATCTTTTATCTATTCTAATATCCCTGAATATCCTTTTTACCCTGAAGTTTTCCATGAATAATTTTACATAAGTATTGGCGCTGTCTATAAGCCGGACAGATTCCTCCAATGCCCTGTCTGTCTCGCCCCTGTTTATCTCTCTCGGTTTGTAGTAATGATAAAAGGCAAGGGCCCTGTCGAGAGCTGCCATGCGCATGAGGATAAGATAAAACACCCTGTAGCCGTCAGGCCTGTTCTTGATGCTGCTTATGTCTTTTATGGTATCTATCAGGTCTGACAATTTATCGGGATTGTCTGTTGTAGACATCCTGAACTTGTACCCGAGTTCCCTCAGTATCTGCTCCTGTATTATCCCGTAATATCCGAACCTGCACGGCCCATATCCGCCGGGCATCAATATGGCATCAGCGCCTGCTTCGAGGGATTCGATCATATTGCCGAGGTTTATCTTGAACGGTAGACAGGCAAATTCCGGTGAATGCCTCACTCCAAGGTTCAATGTTTTTACTGTGGCCTTTGGAGGCGGCATCATGTCAACGCCGTTTTCTCTGAGTATGCGTGTGTAGGCGATGTGGAGCATGCCCATATGAGGCACTGTAAGCTTCATACGATGACCTTCCCGATCATATCGACAAAGGCCTCGACCCTTGTCTGTATCCCTGTATCCGACGCATGTTCGTCAACGCTCAGGGTCATATATGGTTTGTTCCTTGTGTTAAGCCTTTTTCTTATAAGGTCCCCTGTAAAAGAGTCAGGCCCGCATGTCGCACTGCATATATTTATGATGCCATCGATCTTATCGTCCTTAAAAAATGCATGGGCAGAGGCCGTTACTTCCTTGCCCATGCTCCAGTAAACCCATTTAGGGATAACAGTCATCGCCTCTGTTATTTCATTTTCTGAAGGCTGTATGTAAACCGGGTTTGCCCCGAGTTCAGAAAGTGTCCTGAAAAGATTCTTACCGAGATATCTGTCGAACAAAAGATAAGGCCTGCCTATTAGTCCCACATTGATTTTTTTATCTGTTAGTGAATACTCCTCCTGTTCATTCATATATCCGGCCCCGGAGTTCTTTATAAAGGATTTTTCAACTGCCTCCGGCTCCAGTGACAGTATCCTTGCGACCTGCCTTGAGAATTCGGTTATAGTGTTGTCTTTATCTTTTTTAATATTGAACATCGGGTCTATAATCCTCGGCAGGTTTGTAAAACAGGCCCTTACAACATCAGGCAGGCCAAGGATTTTCGGACACATGTATGCATCATGCTCCACGCTTATATATCTCGGTATAAAGAGGAAATCGACACTGTCTTTGAGGCTTTCGACATGTCCGAGGAAGGTTTTTACAGGAAGGCAGAGATCCCCAACGCTCTTTTTTATGCCGTCTTTAAGTATCCCTGCCGTAGTCTCGGGAGATGTAATGACTTCATATCCGAGTTCTTCTATAAAAGTCTTCCAGGCATCCGCGTATCTGTAATATAGCAGCGCCCTGGGAATGCCGACTCTAATGTTCTTCATGATATAACATCATATCTGTACAAAATAAAAACAGAAGAAAGGCGGAATGTCTCATAAACACAATAAACCCCGCATGTACAGAACTGCGGGACAGGTCGACATGATAATTGAGACTGCCCACTTATTTTGATGATTATTTCACTCAAGAGCACGCTTGGACTTCTCCTTTTTCGGGTATTGGAAGTTTTTTCATAAGGAGTCGTTATTGTACTTTATTCTCCACCCCGCCTTTCTTCAGACGACTTATTAATTGTATAACATATTTGATTTAAAGGGATTTCCTGCCTTTGATTTTAGATTATTTTAAGTGGTTTCTGCAAAGCGGGGCAAGATAAAAAAAATTATTATATTTGAGTAAAAAATATGTTAATCTTAAAGCTATAGAATAAAAGCATAATTTATACAAAGGCGATGTCGGAAGATGAAAGAAATTAAAGAGATAATTGAAATGGGCAGGAAGCTCGATGAGCTTGCTTATGAGGTCTACAGCCTGTTTGCGAAACAGGAAGATTTTGATAAAAATCTTGTAGCATTCTGGGCAGAAATGGCAGAGTGGAAAAAAGGCCATATCAAACACTGGAAAACGCTTTCAAAGTCTTTTGTTTACAGGAATATGTTGAACAGGAGTACTAACGACCTCAAGGTAATAATAAAACAGTTGAAGAGCATCCAGACAGAGATCGTTGAATTTACAAGAAGGCTGAGGAAGAAAAAGATAAGCCAGAATGAGGCTATATCCCAGACCATCCTCAATGAATTCTGTCTTGTCTCTGATATATTCCTTGAGATATTCTACACGTATGACGAGACGGTTAAAGGCTGTCCAAAGAGCTGCGTGGAGGAATGCGAGACCCATCTTGTCAAGATGGCAAACACCTTAAGACCGTACCTCAAATTAAATCCGCTGTATGCTGTCCTTCTGAAGTCCATAGTGGAACTCAAGCACAAGTATGATTTTCTCCTGACCACCTTCGGGAAGATGAAAAAGGCAGCGGGTTAGAATCCGCATCATAAATATCAGAAATTCAGAGATATGATGTTCCTGTCAGGATAGATGGAGCCAAAGCTTAATATAAAAGGATTGTTCAGCAGCGAGCAGGAAATGCTTGGCACCATAAAAAGGCGCAGGATCTGCTATGACACGGAACCGTATTACAACACCACGAAAAAAGGCGGACTCGTTCAGATAGGTTTTCAGATCAACCTGTACGGGACATTCCCTGAGCCTGAAACTGCAACACCGGATGATTCTGATTTCAGCAAGGTGCTGCGTGATGTAAGAAAAGTTGCAGAGGCTCTTTCGAATACCTGCGACCCCCTGCATATGTGCGAGGCGACCATAATCGACTCCAATTCATTAACGTATTCCCCTGACAGGAAGATGAGACCTGATGTGACAGTCCATATCCCTGTATTCGATCAGAAGAATTTCGGCCATCCTGTTGATGAAAATACAAGGAACACAGTAAATATGGCATGCAGGATGCTGGAGTCTGCCGGGGTCCGGAAGACAAGATGGCAGGAGTGAACTGGAGAGTTTTCATTAGAAAACTATGAAAAGTTGTTCATGAAACTCAGGATAGGCCATCTTTCGACCTTTTACCATACCGCAATTTTACTGATGACAAAAGGTACTCTTGAAAAAGACCTTGGCATCGAGCCGGAATGGAGGCTTTTTGGGACAGGGCCTGCCATTGTTAATGCCTTTGAAAAGGATGAAATTGATCTGGCATACATAGGGCTTCCGCCAGCAATAATCGGAATAGACAGAGGCGTTGAAATAAAGTGCGTTGCCGGAGGACATGTGGAAGGGACTGTCCTCT
>JAKAKQ010000208.1 GCA_021813425.1 Nitrospirota bacterium | reverse complement strand
TCAAGACATCTGTTTCACTGATCAGGGCCTTCAATGGCGATAGAACCTTTATTCTCTTTGCGAAATGCGTTTCGAAAAGTTTTTGTGTTTTGCGCGCGGAGGGGTCTGTCGAGATTTTATTCTTGTTCTTCTTGAGGACATCGAGGAGATTGATGAATTCATGCTCATGGTATTCCTTAATTGCCGTTTTATTTGTTAAATCTTCAATCTCTGCCCCGATTTCGCGTTCAAGCCACTTCAGAAAGCTTTTAATTTCCTCGATTTTCTTTTTGTTCATCTCGATCATCTGTTCTGCAAGATAGGCCAGGAAATCGTGAACAGTATCATTGCGCTTCAGCGCCAATTCATAGTCAGCCCATTTTAAGACTTCATTAACCTTGGAATCGCGATATAGCTGAACAGCCTCTGAGAAAAACTCTTTTCGTTCTTTATTAGGGGTGGCGAAAGAAACGTGTGGAATTGGAAGATTTCTTGTCCCTTCGAGAGTCGCCTGCCTGAAATCATCCTTTCTCGACACAGTTTCTTGACTCAAGTAAAGGAATGAAAGCAGCTTTGAATTCAGCAATGCAGTTAAGAAATATGGCGAATAATGACCATATTCACCTTTGTTTTTAAAAATATAAATATCCTTCTTGTTAATAAAAAAATCGGTTACGCAGGTGGACATCAATCTATCCTGTCTGCTTATTAATCGCCTGATAAATACTCGAGTTCCACTAAAGAAAGCAACATCGGCGGGCTTTTCCGGTAACTCTTCTGAATACAGTATAAATTTGTTCGGCTCGGATATTTCATATCTCAGCATTTCACCATCAAAAAACGGAGGGTACCCTTTTGCCACGTCATGTGAAATAAATTCAGGGCTTGCAAGAACCCCTCTAACTGAATCCGTAATTTCTCCCAACTTATGAGAGTTACTAAAAAGTCTTGGTAAAAGAAGCAGCGCGTTGGAATCAACAATAATCTGATTTTTGTTGACTTGCCAAAGTGATTGTTCTATTTCCTTGTAAGCAACATCTATTATGTCGTCAATTTTAATCTTCTTTGGAAATTCATAAACTAATGCCTTATTGGCTGCACTTACTGCTTTTTCAACTACAAAAATACAGGTATCAATATAAGCATCTTTAAAAATATCAAAGGGTAAGTTGACAAGCTTTTTAAGGCTTGTTCGGCTTAGAAGATACTCTCTCAACTTCTCAAACATAGCACCAGTTTCCCATGAGACTGGTACAATATAGCTCACAAGCCTATCTTTTTTAACCACGGAAATCCCGCGTTCAAAAAAGGCTACATATATGTCCCAGCTCGGATTAATAAATGAGAGAGATTGCTTGAAATAAGCTTCTTTGCTTAATAATCCATACGGTGGATTGCCTATCACACAATCGAATCCAGGATTTTCTTTTTCAGACTTTTCCGTATAAAAAACTTCCGGGAACTCAAGCCTCCAATGAAAAAACTTTTTTTCTTCCGCAATCTGCAGCGCTCCTTTGCACTTTTCGACAATCTCAGCATACGGTTCTTTATCGAAATCAAGTGTGGCAGCGAGTTGCTCCACGCGCTTCAGGCTAGTGCCAATGTCCATGAAGTATTTTGCGGTTGCAACATTAAATCGTCTGCGGATTGGCCCTATGGCCTTCTGCCCCTGACTGTAAAGATCGTAGCTTTTCTTTGCCTCCGAAATTGTGGCATCTGTCAATTCCGAAACCTGAATCATAAACGACAACGCTTTTTGATATTCCGAAAAAATTTGAGAAACAGGAATGACCGTCGCAATATCCAAAACTCCAATCAGGCTGTTGCCGTATTTCAGGTGATGATCGAGGAACGAAAGCGGCGCTCCAAGAGTGAACGAATCAAGCCATAAAGACAGCTTCGCAAGTTCAACAGCCATTTCATTCAAATCTACCCCATAGATACAGCGTTTCAGCACCATTCTCTTTATGAGGTTTACCTCAGTCAATTTTGATTCATCTATCCTGACGCCTTGTGCTGTGACATTCCCTACAATCTCTCCTCGAAGTTCCTCTATCTTCCGGATCACAGGATTTTCAGGGTGATCGACGAGAAAGGTGACTATCCCATCGGTTATATAATCAACCGCGTGGACAAGGAAATGACCGCTTCCCATAGCAGGATCAAGGACTTTAATATCAAAGATTGTCTCGAACAATGTCCTTTCCAGAACATCAAGCTTATTTCTAAGCACAGATATATTGCCGTCCAAGACCTGCTTTTTCTGTGCTTTAGAGGCTGTTGTAATTTGCGACAGCAGATCTTTAGCGATCTTTAGTCGCTCCTTAAGCACTGGCCCGACGGTGTTCTTCACAATATATTCGACGATATAATGAGGCGTGTAATAAGAACCCGTTGCCTTGCGCTCGTGCTTTGAGTTTTCAATATAGACTTCACCGGTCTTTTTAAGCCGTTGGGTCTTTGTTCCGGCCTTTAACTCAGACAACTTCTTCCAAACAGACTTTCCTTTTTCCCTGATCTCTGCGATATCCTCTTGAGCAATCTGAATATGGAATTCGAGAAGCCCCTCATAAATATCTCCAAGGTGACGGACATTGAGGGAAGAATAATCAATAAAAGGTATCATTCCGGGTTTGTAATCACCTTCGTGATCTACCGTCAATTGCTCAATAGCTTCAGCAAGAAAACGGTCAGGCATCTTGTGCATTGAGAGGAATTCGCCAGCCAGCGTCTCGAAAAGGCCGCCGTTATAAATAGGGACATTCAAGGCCGGATCGCCTTTTGCAATAATTTCAAAGAGGCTTTGAAGCCTTGCCCAGTATACAGAGGACCGCATACTCATTTTGTCGTGCTCTGTTGTTTTGAGGTCCTGGTAAATGTCTTTTTTGAGTTTGGAAAGACTTAACTTGTCATAGCCGTCTTCACTCACTGGAAGCAGGTTTCTGCTTTCCGCATAGAGGATGAAGAGGAGACGATAAAGCAGGGTGAGGCAGCCTTTGAAAATCTCCCGTCTGCTCTCTTCTGTTTCTTTCGCTATTCCCAACTCGGTATGTCTGAAATGGATAAATCCGGTAGCAAGCCCTTCGAACACCTGATCGAAAATACGGTCTTTAAGCTTTGTGCTTACTCGTGCAGCGTAATCTTCTGCGCCTTTCAGATGTATGTCGAGCCATGTATTGCCGGAAACAGGATCAGGTAGAAAAGCGTCTTTCGAGAAAAAAAGATAAAAATAATGAAAAGCCTCTGAGTCCCTTCGTTTGATGATTTCTTCAGGGTCTATTTCAAAGTAATTCCCTGAACGGGAAGAAGCCCTGAAATAAAATAGCCGCCAGAGCTTGCCGTTCGTGAGTATCGCCCAGTTTATCTTTCCACCGGTGTGATAGTTGACTGAATCGAGATATTTGACTGTTTGCGCTGTGGGGTCGCGGCTGTCGAGAATGTCCTTTTTGTCGGCATCATTCAATTTTCTTCCCCAGTATTTGGCTTCCAAGATAGTCAGGCTTTGAGAGAAAAATTGATCGAGATTGTCCTTTACTTTCCTCGCAGCCTTATACGATTCATTATCCTTAAAAAGGGCATAGTCAGGCACCTCTTTTTTCGCACCACGCTTAGCGGGAACCTGCACATGATAAGTGTAACCAAGGGCTGAAAGAACGGGCTTAATAAACTTATCTTCAAGCTCAGCCTCTTCGCCAGGCCCGAGTTTTGATGACCTAATTAATTCGTAAGACTTACTGATTTCCTCAAAGACAGCGGCAGCATTGTCCTTCTGCCCTTTCCAGAGGTCTGTTTCAGGGAGGCGATAATCGAGATAATTATTCGAAAAGAGATTTTGATTATTCAATAAGAATAATTTAGTTTGTTCTTCCATTATCCATTCCAAGTAAAATCATATGTTTTATGACACATTTTATACCATATCACAGCATTTTTTCAGCCGGAAAGTTTTTTAAAGACAATAAGGTTTACTGAGTATTCCCGATGGAATTATCTGTTTCCCCTGAACCCGAAATCTCTGTGGCAGGAATCACAGTCGATTTCGTCTCCCCATCTTACCTCTTTACCGAGCAGGTGGCATGCAACGTTCATGCATTTCTTTTCCTCGGGGATATATTTTGAACTGTTTAATCCAGCTATAGTCTCATCATAGCTCACCGGTCCGCCTTTATCGCCAGACCTTTTCCATCCATTCGGCGGGTTCATTAGCTGTGAGGTCGTCCTGAATTTTTCGGGACTGAAAGAAACCTCAATAATGCCGTTAACATGCAGTGCCTTGTTTGCGATAATCCCGGGGCGGTCTTTACCCATAACAGTCTTGTTGTCATGGCATCTGGAACATGTAAACAAACCGTTTACCGTATCTATAAATGTCATATCTTTGTCCTCTCTTACGGTTCCATAATGGCATGTGCTGCATCCCATGTCTGAAGACCTCTTATTCGCAAGCGATTCCTTTGTATGACCATTTGTCGAATCCCAGTGTATTCCTAACAGATGGCCAGAGCCCCTTCCTGAATTAAAATGGGAGTTTTCCCTGCCTTTTTTACTCTCATATGAAGGGGGTGTGCCGTGACATCCCTGGCATCTCAATTCACCGAAGGAAGTCCCCCATGAAGGCGTTTCCCTGTATTCAAGAAATAAACTATTCCCCCCTGAGCTGTGGCAGTAAACCCATGAGCATGTTTTCTTAGCCTTATCGTATAATGCATCTTTGCCGTTCAATTTTTTCAAGCCCGGGGAATTTGATGGAAACAGTTCTATATCAACAAGGCCATTGCCGTGCTTTGAACTATCTTCAGGATGGCAGTTGCCGCAGTTAAACCCGTATTCATTTGAATCCTTTACATATTGATATGTGAATCCGGTATCACCGTATAATGGTGAAATAACACGGCCGGAAGAGTGTATTTTATGCGAACTGTCCTGAGGGATAGGATGACATCTGTTACATTCCCCTGCAGAAACAGAAGAGGATATACTGAAAAAAACCATTAGGCTTATAAAGATCATGAAAGACATACTTAGATTCTAAAGTTTTAAATCCAATAATTCAATATTATCTGTAAATCGGGTGAGATGTTATAATGGAAAGAAGGAATGTTCAATTTTTTCCGACATCAGGAGGCAAGAATGAAGGCGAACAATGTGAAAATATTAATTTTCATTGCATTTTTAATTTTAGCTGTATCCCCCGGTCTTTTTGGATATGCTCATGCAGGAATTCCGGTGGAAACCATATGCTGGCAGGACAACTACGGAGACATCTGGGTAATCAGCTATGACAGTTTTTACAATGATACATTCGGGATCCACGGCTATACGATTTCATCAACCTTCTGTAACGGCTCAAATGTGGCCCCCATCACAGGAACCGCTGTCACTGTCGGGGATAATGTTGTGCTCGGGGTCTGGCAGGCAACAAACAGCCCCGGCTGTGTGGGGGTGTCATATCAGATCAATATCGACTATTTTACCGGAATAGGTTTCGGCTGGGGCAGGAATCAAGCAGGGTATCAGGGAGACATAAGCGTATTCCCTGTAACATGTCCTTAACTGAGGAGGGCTTATGCAGGTGACGATCAATTTGACAGAAAAAGAATTGGGCTTTCTACAAAAACTTTCTCTTGAACTCGGCAATCTAAGAGGCATGCAGATATCGATTGAAGATTCTATTCATGAATGTATACGCATGTCCATGTTTGAAGAGTCAGAGGAAGGGATATAAATTTAATAATGCCTGATGCCAAAATTAAAAAAGATTCATTCTCTGCTCCGCTTGAGATACTGAGGCGTCTTTTCCTTGTTGCATCTCTCGTTGCCGCTGTTGCATTGGCTTTCCTTACAGACTTCAGGCCATATGTGACTGTCAGGCCTGTTGATTTTGCAAAAAAACAGGAGAATGTGAATCGCTGGCTCGAGGAATACGAACAGATAAGCAGGATGTCATTGCACGAATACATTGCCTATGAAACGAAGGACAAGCTGATTTCGGTTGACGGCGCTGAATGGCAAACTTTTTTTCAGCAGGTATCCGATTCCTTTGAGCACAATATGCCTGTGAAGGGATGGCAATTTCGCATAAGAGAGGATGAACTTAAGGACTCTCTAAAATCCATGAAAACCGGAGAGCATGACCGGAGGAGTTTTTATTATCTTTTCTTCCGCCCGGCTGAGCCGCCTTTGAATTCTGTTATGTGGTCATTAAAAACAGGGGCATATTATCTGAAATTAAACTCTCCTTCTGTAAAATATCTTGAACTGAATTATTCACCGGCTTATGAGCTGACCGGTTTCGGCAACAGTTCCAGATGGCCGGTGGAATTTTCTTATCCTAACAGGAAATACAGTCTATGGATAGCTCTCACAGGTCTTATTATCTATATCATTCTGCCATGGCCGAAAACAGCGCCTCACATTGTAACAATGACACGCTGGCGGGTTATCCTGATGGATATGGCCTCGATCTTCATCCTGTTCTTTTTATTTTTTGCTCTTCCTTTTTTTATCATCGGGGGTACTGTTGAAGCCTTGACGGATTACATATTCTTTACTCTGATCTTCTGGATACTTGCAGCACTGGGTGTCATCCTGATCTACTGGGCGATGCATTATGCAGTTTACCGCATCTATGTTCATGATGACAGGATGGAGATTATTTCACTCAAAGGACACCAGGAATTCCCTTATTCTGATATCTCCTTTACGCAACCTGCGACCCTACGGCCTCCGAAATGGCTGATAATCCTGAGTTTCCTGAGTATCTTCCTCGGAAAGGGGGTTGCCCAGACAGCTGGTCAGGCAGGCAGGACAGCGCTGCTTTCCTCAAGCAAAGGGAACGGATTGTACGTTAAGGGAAAGGACAACATTTCTGCCTATATCTGGTTCAGCGACCCGATGGGCAACATGTCATTTAATAACTTTGATCGCCTCACCGATGCTCTCGAAAAGGCAAAGGTTCCTGTAAAGGATGAACTTCAGGAAATACGGGCTGTCTTTCCCCCTTCCCGCTGAGTCGTATAATGTTATATCCGGAAAATGCAAAAGAAAAACTAGTGTAGTGCGTCAAACGCTTCTTTGCTTATAAACTGTCACCCTGAACCCTTCGCTTTTGTCATTCTGAAGGAGTGAAGCGACTGAAGAATCCCGCTCAGGACAGGCTCCGTGAAGGGTCTCATGTCCTTGAAAATACGAGATTCTTCGCTGAGCTCAGAATGACACTCAGAGAAGAGAATTTATGCCGCACTACACTATGTTTGGCATTCACTTTTATATCAATACCAAAAGATGATATTATTAATCAGTAAACCCCGTTAGAAGACTTCACTTTCTAACGGTGTAAAAGAGTATAAAGATAAAATATCCGGATTAACTGGTGTTATTTCCAATTTGTGTGGAGGCTTCAATGAAAGGGAAACTTGTCTTCACGAGCCTTTTGACAATTATAGTATTTTTATCTTTTAATTTACCTGTTTCAGCTTCAGAACCTGTTAACTTTTATCAACCGGGAAATTATCCGGTAAGGAAATATTACATTATATCTTTACCAAGACATGATGCGGTTATGGCAGTTACATTGGATACAATAGATATCACAAATGATCTGGAGCTCAAACTTAATTTTGTATGGTTTTTGAAAATAAATCCCGGCCATAGCGTTAAAAAGCGTTCAGATTATGGAAATGCTAAAATGTATTTATCAGATGATCTGGGCAATGTCTATTATATGACA
>JAKAKQ010000301.1 GCA_021813425.1 Nitrospirota bacterium | reverse complement strand
CAGAATCATCCTGTTTGAACTTAATGCATTATCTATAGCCTTTATGGAAACTTCTCTGCCAACAAAAAGAGGGATTATCATATAAGGAAAAACTACTATATCCCTTACGGGAAGCACAGGCATATTGTTAGGTATCTGTGCCTCTTTCTCATTCCTTTCATCGCTTTGATCTAATTCCGCCATTCAGTCTCCTTAATCTTCTGTAATATTCTATACGTTTTTTAAACCCTCTGATACTTCAAGCATGTAGGATCTAAACTGCTCTGAGAGCTCAGGATTCTTAAGTGCAAGGGCAACCGTAGCCTTGAGATAGCCGAGTTTATCACCTGCATCATACCTTTTACCTTTAAAAAGATATCCATAAACCGGCCTTTTATGGAGAAGCTTTTTTATGGCATCAGTAAGCTGTATCTCGCTGCCTTTACCTGGTTTGGATTTCTCAAGGATATCAAAAATATCCGGGGTAAGAATATATCTGCCGATAATTGCCAGGTCAGAGGGCGCATCCTTAATCTTTGGTTTCTCTATAAGATTCTTTATCCTGTAAACCCCGTCCCATTCTTTCTCTCCGTCTATCACTCCGTATCTGTGGATTTCTGACATGGGAACCTGCTGAAGCGCAAGAACAGGACCTTCGAGATCCTTGTAAAGCCTGATCATATCCTTAAGAAGAGTGTCCTCAGTATCTATAATGTCATCACTCAGGATAACTGCAAAGGGTTCTTCCTTTACAAAAGGTTTTGCACATAAAATCGCATGTCCAAGTCCAAGCGCATAACCCTGCCTGATATAGGCGATTTTAAATCTGTTTAGCCTGTTTATTTCCTTCAGGAGTTTCTTTTTACCACTTTTTTTGAGCTTATCTTCAAGTTCGAAGGCATAGTCAAAATGATCTTCTATGGTTCGTTTATGTTTGCCGGTTATTATTACAAATTCATTAATATTGCATGCTATAGCCTCTTCAACAGCATACTGGATCATGGGCTTATCAACGATCGGCAGCATCTCCTTTGGAGATGCCTTCGTAGCAGGAAGAAATCTTGTCCCGAGACCAGCAGCAGGGAATATAGCCTTTTTTATAATTCCTGACATTAAGATATCCTCATATTTTTTAATTACATAAAATTATAACACAGAAGTTGATGATTAGATAATTAGTACTGGTGCCGGAGGCCGGACTCGAACCGGCACGCCCTTTGGGAGCGAGGGATTTTAAGTCCCTTGTGTCTACCAATTCCACCACTCCGGCGCCGTATTAACATACAAAAAATATGATAGAAAATACAAATGAAAATATGATAAACAAAAAAGCCCCGGTTAATTACCGGGGCTTTTTAATAGAAGATATCCTGAGAATTATTTTTTCCTGATATAAAACTCCATTACCCCGCCTTCTTCCTTAGTCTGAACAAGTTCATGACCGAGCCTTTTTAATAAGGCAGGTATATCAGATTTTGATCCGGGATCGGTTGAAATAACCTCAAGAACCTGCCCTGACTGAAGGCCGTCAATTGCCTTCTTGGTTTTTAGAACAGGCATTGGGCAATTCATCCCCTTGGTGTCCAGAACAACATCTGCCTTTACATCGCTCATATTATCCTCCTGATTTGAAAGTTAATTGTCAATTAGATTATAAACTATTTAACCTTAAAATTACATCTTTTGTCAATCATTTTTTAAAATAATTGTTCATTAAGGACAATATATATTTATGAGCTCTCAAGGCTTAATCGAATCTACTTAATTACTTTAAATAAATATCGCAACTAATTAATATTATTATTTTATTTCATCTTTTTTACTAAATCAGCAACAGGGATCGCTGCCAACGACAAAAGCTGAACAGAACCCCTTGCGCCAAGATCCAGAGACATTTTCATTACTGCCTCATTGTCCTTGGCTTCAATAATATTAACAAAGTCATAAGGTCCAAGCACTGCATATTGTTCTTTTACTTTAATCCCCATTTTTTCCAGTTCTTTGTTAACTTCAAGAATACGTTTTGGATTTTCCTTGATAGTCTTTCTTCCCTCATCTGTCAAGGTGCTTAATATCACATAAGTAGCCATATGTTTTCTCCTTTCCATAGTTTTAATTTCCCTCTTATCTATCCTTATACTATCTTTTATTGTTGATGTCAATTTAATTGTGTTCCTTTACTTAAACCTGTTTATTTAATCTATCCTCGTTTTACAAAGGCGTTTAATAAAACCTTTTGTGATATAATTTTACCATGCTTAAAATAATTTCCCGCGGATATTTTCCCCTTTTACTTTTAATGCCTTTTCTGATTCTCTCTTCTTGCAAAAAGGTTGATGAAAAGAAAGTGTCTGTTGACTTTAAAGAGAGAATCCAGATGCAAAGAGACAACGATTTCGTTAACAAACAACCTTTAAGAATAGCTGTTGCTGCCGTCGTATCTCCAAAAGAGACATCTACCTATTATGATGAAATGATGAAATACGTCAGCAGGAAACTCGACCGACCAGTTGAAATTATCCAAAAAAAGACCTATCAGGAAGTAAACGATATGCTTGAAAGGTATGAGCTTGACCTTGCCTTTGTATGTTCAGGGCCATATGTTAACGGACATGAAAAGTTTGGGATGGAACTCCTTGTAGCGCCATTGCTCTATGGCAAGCCGTTTTACCAGGCGTATTTCATTGTTCACAGGGACAGTACCATCAAGGATATAAAAGAGTTGAAGGGAAAGCATTTTGCATTCACTGATCCTGATTCCAATACGGGCAAGCTTGTGCCGACTTATGTATTGTCTAAGATGGGTGAAACCCCTGAGAATTTCTTCAAGGAGATTACATTTACATACGGTCATGACAACTCTATAATGGCAGTCTCAAAAAAACTTGTTGACGGCGCTTCTGTTGACGGCTTGATATGGGATTATTACAGAGAAAGGAGACCAGATTTTGTGAAAGATACAAAGGTTATGTATAAGTCACCTCTCTACGGCATACCTCCTGTTGTTGTACATCCTCAAACACCTGCAGGTTTAAAAAAGGATCTCAAAACAATTTTCCTCGGTATGCATGAAGATCCCGATGGAAGAAGAATTCTGTCCGAGATAAGGATTGAGAGATTTATTGTTCCTGATGATTCTTCGTATGATTCCGTAAGAGATATGCAGAAGTAGGTTAAAAAATAGATTATGAAAAATTATTCGCTTAAATATAAATTATTCTTTGTCCTGTCAGTTACCGTGCTTTTATATGCGGTTTTTTCTGTCCTGTTTGTGAATTTCTACTTAAAAAACCTTCTAAAGAGACATTTTATAGACATGGGGAAGGTACTGACAGCCACTGTGTCCAATCGCATAGTTAATGACCTGCTGATAAAGGATTTTGTAGAGATAGACGCATGTTTCGAAGGTGTCATGAAAAACAACCCTGATGTATCTTATCTCTTTATTGAAAAAGACGGACAAGTGCTTCTACATACCTTTCGTGACGGATTCCCGAAAGGGCTTTTTAACATAGGACACAAAAGGAACGAGACTGATTATGTGCTTGTTGAAACAGGCAATGAATCATATTATGACTTCTCGACCCCTATATTCATGGAACAGACAGGCAACCTGAGGATTGGCATATCAGCCAGGAATATTGAAAAAACACTCAATAATGCAATAATATCGCTAATTTATGTTGCTTTGGCAGCTGTTGCTATTGCCCTTGTATTCTCAATATTAATTTCAGGAAAGTTGATTAAACCTTTGTCAATGCTCACTGATTCGGCTGCGGAAATAGCTAATGGCGACTATTCCAAAACTGTTCAGGCATATGACAGCGATGACGAAGTGGGAAGACTCGCTAACGCCTTTAACAAAATGATAAGTGCGATTGAACTCAGGGAAAGTCAACTCAGGGAGACAAATAGTGAACTCGAAGTTTATGGTGTAAGGCTCTTTGAATATATTGAGGAATTAAATAAGACAAAAAACGAACTCGTAAAGTCTAAACAGGATCAGGCCGTTGTCCATACATCAAGGGCAATGCTTCATCACGTAAGACAACCACTTACTTATCTTGCCATGGCGATAGAGTTATTCACTGATGAGTTACAGGAGGGTAAGAATTTAAATACAGACGAAATCATGAGAAGACTCAGAATTGTCGAAGAAGCCGGCAAAAGGGTTGCGGAAATCCTCAAGAAGTTCGAAAATCTGAAGGAATATAAGACTGTAGAATATTCTGATGAAACAAAAATAATTGATATCGAATAATAAATTATGTGGGAATATACAGACAAAGTAAAAGATTTTTTCCTCCACCCTAAAAACGTGGGGGAGATAGAAAATGCAGACGCAGTAGGCGAAGTAGGAAGCATCATATGCGGTGATGCGCTCAAATTGTTTCTGAAGGTTGACAAAGAGACTGGAAAGATAATTGACGCAAAATTCCAGACATTCGGATGTGCGAGCGCCATAGCAAGCTCTTCTGTGCTTACAGAACTAATCAAAGGCAAAACTATTGATGAGGCATTAAAAGTCACAAACAAAGATATTGCGGAATTTCTTGGGGGGCTTCCTGATGAAAAGATGCACTGCTCTGTAATGGGAAGGGAGGCTCTCGAGGCCGCGATAGCCAATTATAAAGGCGAGGCATTACCAGCACATGAGGAAGGCAAACTCGTATGCAAGTGTTTTGATGTTACCGAAGAGAAGATAAGGAAGGTCGCTATCGAAAACCACCTTACCACTGTAGATGACATCACGAATTTTACAAAGGCAGGCGGCGGTTGCGGCGAATGCAAACCCGACATCGAAGCTATTCTGCGCAACATATGGTCATTAAAACCGCCAGAGAAACCTCCTAAACCAAAGAAGCTCACAAATCTCCATAAGATCGCCTTGATACAGGAGATAATCGAAAATGAGATCAGGCCGGGACTTCAGGCAGACAATGGAGATGTTGAATTAATAGATATTGACGGCAACAAGGTTATGGTGGCTCTTCGGGGCATGTGCACAGGCTGCGTTATGGCGGATGTAACGATAAAAGGGATGCAGAATAAGCTGAGAGAGCTGGTCAGTGAAGATATCGTTGTAGAGGCATATCAATGAGCGCAATATACCTCGATAACAATGCCACAACAAGGATTGCCCCTGAAGTGCTTGAAGAAATGATGCCATACCTGAGTGATATGTACGGCAATCCTTCAAGCATGCATACCTTCGGTGGCCAGCTGCACAGAAGAATAGAAGAAGCAAGGGCAAAGGTTGCCTCATTAATAAATGCAGAACCTGAAGAGATAATTTTCACAAGCTGCGGCACAGAAAGCGACAATACCGCGATAATGAGCGCAGTTGAATCTCTGCCCCGTAAGAAACATGTCATTACCACAAGGGTTGAACATCCGGCTGTCCTGAACTTCTGCCAGCATCTCGCAAGAAAAGGCTACAGAGTTACTTATCTTCCTGTAAACAACCAGGGGCAGCTTGATACAAATGTATTATTAAAGGAGATCGATGAGGATACTGCAGTTGTTTCGATCATGTTTGCAAACAATGAAACAGGCGTGATATTTCCTGTTAAAGAGATTTTGGAAATACTTAAGGAAAGGGGCATCCTCTTTCATACAGACGCTGTCCAGGCAGTCGGGAAAATACCCATAGACGTTAAGAATTTGCCGGTTGATATGTTAACGCTTTCTGGACACAAGATCCATGCGCCAAAAGGAGTCGGAGCGCTTTATGTAAGAAAAGGCACAAGGTTCAACCCTTATATAATCGGCGGCCACCAGGAAAAAGGAAGAAGGGCCGGCACCGAAAATGTTGCCTCAATAATCGCACTCGGCAGGGCCTCCGAGCTTGCAGCCAGAAATCTTTCAGAAGAGATAAAATATCTCAGCGCCTTGCGGGACAGACTCGAAGATACGCTCCTGAAATGCTGCCCTGATGTAAGGGTTAATGGTGACAGAAACAGCAGGCTGCCTAATACCACAAACATCAGCTTTGAATATGTCGAGGGCGAAGCGATATTGCTCAGGCTTAATGAATACGAAATATGCGCCTCTTCGGGCTCTGCATGCACATCAGGCTCTCTCGAACCTTCTCATGTATTAAGGGCGATGGGCGTTCCTTATACTGCTGTGCATGGGTCGATAAGATTTTCTCTAAGCCGTTATAACACAGAAGCAGAGATAGACAGGGTAATCGAAGTAATGCCGTTGATAATAAGGGAGCTGAGGCTTCTTTCACCTTATGGCAGGGAAAAGATAGTCTGTCCGCCGGAATAGCTCTTTTATTGCGCCGGCTTTGTCTCTTCTATCGGCAGAGGTTGTAATGGTTCTTCAGGTGTTTCTGTATCTCCTGATATCTCTTCATATTCAGGGACAACAATGCCTCTTTTCACCATTATGTTGTAAATAAGATTGGAGCGGTTGACCACATATTTCTGGGAACCGAGAGGATTGAATTTTCGAGGGTTCGGCAGCACAGAAGCAAGCCTTGTAGCTTCCTCGGGTCCAAGCGCTGATGCAGGCTTCCCATAATAATTCCTTGACGCCGCCTCTATCCCAAAAATTCCCCTGTCACCCCACTCCGCAACATTAAGATAGAGTTCAAGCAACCTTTTCTTTGAAAGAGTCCTTTCCATGCGCCAGGTAAGAACAGCCTCCCTGATTTTTCTGACAGGGTTTTTCGATGGAGAAAGATAAAGGTTTTTTGCGAGCTGCTGGCTGATCGTGCTGCCGCCGAGCTTGAACTTCTTGGCCTTTATGTCCTTTTCGATCGCCTTCTGCATCGCCTCATAATCAAAACCCTCGTGGCTCCAGAACTTATCATCCTCACCTATGAGCACCGCCTTGACAAGATAGGGAGATATTGCGCTGTAAGGAACCCATTTCTGATTGACCTTGTATTTCTTGCCTTCCCTTTCCCATTCCCTTTCACGATATTCCATAAATGCAGTTTTCCCTGGATTTTTCTTTTTGAGTTTAGCGATATCCGGATAGACAAACTGGAAGGCGATAAAGCCGACAAGTGCGATAACAGAAAAGCATATTATTTTTTTAAAAAAGGATTTTTTCTTTTTTTTCATATCTATATCTGAATCTTTTTCCTTTCAAGTTGGCAACTCTTCAACCCCCCTCCTTGGTTAAAAAGGGGTCAGGGGTGGTTTGCTTAGAAATAAAATCCTCCTTCCACTTACCACCCCTTAATCCCCTCCTAAAATAGGCGGGGAGCTGGAGGTGGTTTGTTTAGAAGAAAAATTTCTCATTATTTCTTCTAAAACCCCTTCTGTATTTTCAAATACATCTTCGTTTTCAAAACGTATCACCCGAATATTTAGAGCTTTTAAATATTCTGTCCTTGCTGAGTCATATTCATATCCTCCGTCTGTGAAATGCACAGCCCCGTCCAATTCTATGCAAAGTTTTATAGAGGGACAGTAAAAATCAAGAACATACGGTCCAACACTATGCTGTCTTCTGAGTTTTCTGTTTTCAAGCTGACTGTTTTTCAAGAGTGACCATAATTTAGCTTCAGCAGAAGTAAGGCTGTTTCTGAGTTTTTTTCTGTTTTTTTTCATACTCTTTATGTTATGAAGCTTTTCCGGCATTGGATCTCCTCAGTAAACTCCCCTCCTTGGTTAAGGAGGGGCCAGGGGTGGTTTGTAAGAGAAGTGGTGGTAATTGTGTTCCACTTACTACCCCGTCCCTCGGACTCCACTCCTTAACCAAGGAAGGGAGTTATAGGAGTTTTTATTTTGACCGCTCATCTTGAGAAAGAGCCTTATATC
>JAKAKQ010000021.1 GCA_021813425.1 Nitrospirota bacterium | reverse complement strand
TTTTCTTGAAAAAGAAAATTTCTACGACGGCCTGAAAATATTTTCTGGAATAACCGTGCCGATAAACGATTTCTTCGATAAGGTGCTGGTAATGGACAAAAATGAAGAAGTAAAGACAAACAGGCTGGCACTATTAAGGGATATCTGGACAAACGCCTCCTTTATTGCAGATTTTTCAAAACTCGTCTGAGAAGCCAGCGGGGTTTGCGACAAAAAAGATGGTAATTTGTAAACCCCTCTTTGGAAAAGAGGGGCGAGGGGAGATTTTCAGGAATAAATTACTACTATAAAATCCCCCTTCATCCCCCTTTGCCAAAGGGGGAGTATCGATAGCGAGTGCCCATGCATAAGGATGACCGAACAAGGCGGGATAGAGTATCCGAGCGGTTTTTTTTGTCCCGATAGGCATCGGGAAGCGAAGCGAGAATGAGCGAGGGTACTCTATCCCGCCTTTCTCTGCAGCGCAAAATATTGACATTTTCTTATTAATTCTATTATTTTATATAACTTAATATTTTCAGAAGAAAGGTAAAGAAGGCAATAATGAAGACTCGATTTGCAAAAAAAGAAGATATAGACCGCAAGTGGTATGTTGTTGATGCCAAAGATGCGGTGCTTGGAAGACTTGCCACAAAGGTGGCCACTTACCTCAGAGGCAAGAATAAACCTGTCTTCACGCCAAATGCTGATACCGGAGATTTTGTTATCGTGATCAATGCAGACAGGGTAAGACTTACAGGCAAGAAATTAAGTGATAAGGTTTACTACCATCATTCAGGTTATGTAGGCGGGATTAAGGCTCAGACCGCCAAAGAAATGCTCGAAAAGAAACCCGAAAAGATAATAGAGAAAGCTGTATGGGGCATGCTTCCCAAGAACACTCTCGGAAGGGCCATGCTCAAAAAACTTAAAGTATACAAGGGGTCTGAACACCCGCATAAAGCGCAGGCGCCCGAAATCTTACAATAAAGGAGTTTAAATGGCTGAGATAAAATACAGTGCAACAGGCCGGAGAAAGTCTTCGATCGCGAGAGTGAACGTCACTTCGGGTACCGGCAAAATCGTCGTAAACGAAAAATCTGTAGACTCATATTTTCCCAGAGAAACCCTGCGCATGATAATTCGACAGCCCATCGAACTTATCGGGGCGACCGGCAAGCACGACATATCCGTAAAAGTTGAAGGTGGAGGCCCTACCGGGCAGGCAGGCGCTATCCGACATGGTATTTCCAGGGCCCTCACAAAAATGGACGGGGACTTGAGGATCAAATTGAAAAAAGAAGGCTTTCTTACAAGGGATCCAAGGGAAAAAGAAAGAAAGAAATACGGACTCAAAGGCGCCAGGAAACGCTTCCAGTTCTCAAAGAGATAGTTTGCATCTAAGAGCGGAAGCTCTTTGGATTATTTATAAGGGCTCGTTCTTGAAACGAGCCTTTTATTTTTTACATTGATGGAAAAGGGATTGATAATGAAGCAGGGATTAAAAAAGTCTAAGGTTATAAATGTTGCGATATGCGGAGGCAGCGGATATACAGGGGGAGAGCTTTTGCGCATCCTCCACAACCATCCATATGCAAAAATAACTGCTGTCACATCTGAAAGATCCGCAGGCAAAAGGGTTGTAGATATTTTTCCCCACCTGCATAAATATGAGGACCTTGTTTACGAGCCGTTGGATAAAAAGAGACTCCTTGGCAAGGCAGAGTTCTTTTTTCTTGCATTGCCTCACGGCGCTTCACAGGAAGCAGTGAATTTCTTCTTCGGTAACAAAAAAAGGGTTATTGACCTTTCAGCTGATTACAGGCTTGTTGATCCCGGGACTTATAAGGAATGGTACGGTCTGCCCCATAAGTTTGTTTCTACTTTAAAAAAAGCGGCATACGGCCTTCCCGAAATCTACAGAAAGGATATTAAAAAGGCGTGGTTGATCGCAAATCCGGGGTGTTATCCGACCGGTGCGATACTTGGTCTGATGCCTGCCCTTAAGAATAAGATTATTGATATCTCATCCATTGTTATAGATTCGAAATCAGGGACAAGCGGGGCCGGGAGAAAGGCAGATTCAGCTTATTCTTACTGCGAGGTCAACGAAGGGTTCAAGGCTTATGGCATAGGCACGCACAGACATACCCCTGAAATAGAACAGGAACTCTCCGCTCTTGCAGGGGAAAAGATCATCGTTGATTTCACCCCTCACCTTCTGCCTGTTGACAGGGGGATTCTTACCACCATTTATGCAAAACTGTCTAAGGCAAAAGACACCGCAGCGGTTCTGAGTTTATATAAAAATATCTATGCAAATGAACCCTTTGTCAGAGTCCTCGATGCAGGGATATTCCCTAATATAAAAAATGTCAGGGGAACAAACTTCTGCGAGATAGGAATCAAGGTGAACAAGCGGACAAATACACTGATTGTTGTTTCAGCCATCGACAACCTTGTCAAAGGGGCCTCTGGTCAGGCAGTTCACAATATGAATATTATGATGGGGTTCGATGAAACCGAAGGCCTAAAACATCTTGCCCTTTTTCCGTAAGAAAATAAACAAATATAGCCGCTAAAGAATTCCACGATATTAAGAGCCTGTTGCATAGATAGCATTTGGATACAAAATGTCATCCTGAGCCCTTCGCTTGTCATTCTGAACAGAGTGAAGAATCTCCTTTTCTCTCTCAGGATAAACTCCGCGAAGAATCTCGTTTTATCAATATATTGAGAGACCCTTCACGGAGCCTGTCCTGAGCGAGATTCTTCAGTCGCTTCACTCCTTCAGAATGACAAAAAGCGAAGGGCTCAGGGTGACAGAAATCAGGTTTGTGCAACAGGCTCTTACCCATTAGCCTATTTTTTAATAAAAATGTTGTTTTTTCATTGGACAACATAATAATTGGATTATAAAATGGAATTAGGGGTCATTTATGAGAGACGAAGATAAGACAAAAGAGCAACTAATCAATGAATTATCTATGTTGCGCCGGCAGATTTCTGAAGAGGAAACGTCTCAAGGATTTCTTCATTCCATCATCGATGCGGTAACAGAACCGATAATGGTGATCGGTCTCGATTACAAGATAAGGCTTATGAACCGCACTGCAAAAGAACTTCTGACCGAAGATTCATACTGCTATCATATCTCACACAACATGGATAAACCATGCGACGGCATAGAGCATCCATGTCCCTTGCAGATGATCCTAAACACAAAACAGCCGGTAACCGTTACGCATAGACACCGTTTAAAAAATGGGGCGGAATCAATTGTCGAGATCTTTGCATCCCCTGTTTTTAATGAAAACGGGGAGGTTATCTATATAATAGAGACATCCAGGGATATAACAGAGAGACTGATGGTCGAAGAGGAAAAGAAGAAACTGGATGAACGTTTGTTCCTGGAGCAGAAGGAAGAGTCCATTGTCACACTTGCAGGAGGCATAGCACATGACTTCAACAATATCCTTATGAGTGTCATGGGGAACGCCGAGTTGCTTAAGACGAAGCTCCTGCTTCATGAGAACGAACGGATATTAACCGATAATATCATAAAGTCTGCTGAACGGATGGCCGACCTTACAAGCCAGTTGCTGGCTTATGCCAAAAGCGGGATTTACCCGAAAAAGATAGTTTCGATAAACAATCTCATCCAGGAGGCGCTCAGCCTGACCCACAAGGGCAAAAGCCTTGAGATAGATGTAAAATTAGACCTTGCAGAAGGTCCCCTTAATGTTTTAGCCGATTCAAGACAGATGAATCAGGCATTTATTAATCTGTTCACCAACTCATTTGAGGCCATGGAAAAAGACGGCGGATGTCTTACTGTCCGGACTTCCAAAGAAATAAATAAAAGTTCCTGGAAATGCCCTTCGCTTCAGCATGAGCACCCATCCGGAGACTACATTTATGTGAGCATTTCCGATACAGGTCCGGGCATACCCAAGAATATACAGAAGAAGATTTTTGAGCCTTTTTTCACAACAAAGTTCCTCGGTCGCGGCCTTGGTCTTGCTGCCACAACCGGCATTATTCAAAGCCACGGCGGCTGCATATCGGTAGATAGTAATATCGGCCGCGGCACCATATTCCATATCTACCTTCCCTGTGCCGAAGATAAAGAAAAAATGCTTCAACCCGGAAAAAAGATCCGGAAGGATAAAATACTCATTGTGGATGATGAAGAACAGATACTGTCTCTGTTGGAAGATATGCTGACAAGGATGGGGCATCAGGTCATTGCAGTCAACAATGGTCTGGATGCGCTGAAGATCTTCAGGAAAGATAAAGATACAATAAATCTTGCGATCCTGGATATCCAGATGCCGGATATCGATGGGAAAAGACTTTTCATGGAGATGAAAATGACCGATCCCGAAATGAAGGTCCTTATCTCAAGCGGCTACGATGAAAAAACTGCCCTGGATAATATGGGGCCTTACACCCCTGAAGGGTTCATCCAGAAACCCTATCGAATTGCGACCCTGAAAGAAAAGATTAAAGAAATTCTCAGATAATATATGTACAATAAATCACGATATAATAGCATGCCGCTGTATGGTAAAAGAGATATACCTGGAAATGGAATCCTTATATAGAATTCTGATAGTTGACGACGATTATGAGACGAGAAACCTTTTAGATGTATTCATGACCTCAAAAGGGTACATATGTGAAATGGCATCTGATGGTGAAGAGGCGCTTGAAAAAGCTTCAAAGACCAGCTTCACTGCAGTCATAACCGATGTAAAGATGGCCAAAATGGATGGCATTACCCTAACCAGGGAACTTTTGAAGCATTATCCCGGGATTTCAGTCATGGTAATGACCGCGTTCTCAGCAGAATTCTCTGAAGAAGACGCGATCAATGCCGGAGCAAGCGATTTTATCACGAAACCTTTTTCTCTCAGTGAATTTGCGGCCCGTTTCAGCAAGATGATACGCGATATTAAACAGATCGACGTACTAAAGGATCTGGCCCATCTTGATGTTCTTACAGGGCTTCCCAACCGTAAATTGTTCTTTGACCGTCTGACCCAGTCAATAGAATCGGCAAACCGTTATGAGCATATGCTCGGCCTGATTTTCCTTGACCTTGACAACTTTAAATCCGTCAATGACACACTGGGACACGATATGGGGGACATCCTGCTGAAAGAAACCTCGTTAAGACTTATGGACTGTGTGCGCGGCTCTGACACTGTGGCCCGTATGGGAGGCGATGAGTTTACGATTATCCTCACAAAGATTGTAAAGCCCAAGGGAGCTGCCGTTGTTGCCCAGAGAATTGTCGAGTCCCTTTCCAAAGTATTTCTTCTTGGAGATAATGAATGCACTGTAAGCGCCAGCGTCGGTATAAGCCTTTATCCGTCTGACGGCAATGATCCGACGACACTGCTAAAAAATGCGGATACCGCAATGTACAGGGTTAAACAGCATGGAAAGAACGGCTATCAGTTTTTTGGCGACGAAAATCCCGATGTCGGGAAATCTTCAAGAGAAGGAGCGCGTTGAACATTTTATGAAAACAGGATTACCTCATACCGTAAAAAAATCACAAAATAACCGGATGCCAGGAGGCTTCCTTTTCTCGACAGCTGAAGCGGCTATCAAAAAACCCGGCCGTAAAGACATTGCGCTGATACTTTCCGAAGGAAGAAGCAGCATCGCCGGCGCATTCACAACTAATTCGGTAAAGGCAGCCCCGGTAAAAATATGCATGCAGAAAATCAAGTCAGGCACGGGACAGGCCATAATTGTGAACAGCGGTAATGCAAATGCATGCACAGGGAAAAAGGGGACAAAAGATGCCAATGATATTATCCATCTTGTATCAAAATATCTCGGAGTAAATCCCTCTTTGATATATATCTGTTCAACGGGCGTCATCGGGACGCCGATGCCGATGGAACGGATAGTCCCTGCTGTTCAAACCCTTGCAGAGAATATCGGAAAAGCGTCTCTCTCAGATATTGCACAGGCAATAATGACAACTGATACTTTTCCCAAGATAGTGTCGAGGAAGGTAAAGATCGGAAGGGATTCAGGGATAATATCAGGGATATGCAAGGGCGCGGGAATGATAGCGCCAAAATTGGCGACGATGCTCTGTTTTATCATGACGGACATAGCTGTAGAGCAAAAGACCATGAAATCGATGCTAAAGGATTCTGCAAGAAAATCTTTTAACCGCATAACCATTGACGGAGATATGTCGACAAACGACACGCTCCTCATGATGTCAAACGGCATCCTCGGCAACATGCCGATTACCCGCAGGTCAGAGCATTTCCTTCCATTTAAAAAAGCGCTCGATGAAGTTACCTGTGAACTCTCCAGGCTTATTGTAAAAGACGGAGAGGGAGCCACAAAGCTGATAGAAGTTCTTGTGAAAGGCGCAAGAAACGAATCCGACGCCGAGAAGGCAGCCTTTGCAGTGGCAAACTCGAATCTGGTGAAGACCGCTGTTTACGGAAATGATGCGAACTGGGGGAGGATAATGGCCGCCCTCGGATATTCAGGCATAAAGTTCAGGGAAGAGAAAACCGATATCCTCCTTGGTAACATCAAGGTTGTAAAAAAAGGTATCTCGAACAACAGAGACAAAGAGGCCTCAAATGCCTTAAGATCAAAAGAGGTGAGGATAACGATCGACCTGCATTCGGGAAATTCTTCAGCAAAGGTCCTGACATGCGACCTGACAGAGGATTACGTCAGGGTCAATGCAGAATATAAGACTTAGCCTACTTATTCATAAATTTTCCTGAATAGCGAAAGGATATAGTATTTGAGCGGTTTTATCCCGAAAGCTTTCGGGACGAGGAGAAAGGATACTATGTCCTTTCGTTTTTATTATAGTTTATGAATTATCTGGCTTAGTTTGTCAGCTTGCAAGCTTGCAGGCTTAACAGCTATTCAGCTTTATGGTATTATTTAGACAGAATGCCTGAGCTTAGACTTAATCTTATTACGAGGGAATGGGTGATCATAGAGACCGAACGCGCCAAAAGACCCGGCGATTTCAGGCTCAGGAAAGACAAGAGAAACCTCCCTGAATTTCTTGATACCTGCCCTTTCTGCCCGGGCAATGAATACCGTACCCCCCAGGAGATAATGCGCATCCCTGATGGTCTTAAATGGAAGGTAAGGGTCACCCAGAACAAATTTGCCGCCCTTTCGCTGGATGGTAAAAAGGAAAGAAAAAATGAAGGGATCAGGCATCTTGTAACCGGGGTCGGCAGACATGAAGTGATCGTTGAATCACCATTGCATAACGCCAGCATAGCATTCATGTCTCTCGATGATATTGCAAATGTCATCAGGACGTACAGGATAAGGTTTGATGCGCTGTATGAGGATGAGAGGATAGAGCATGTTATCATATTCAAGAACCATGGGGAGATGGCAGGGACATCACTCGGACATCCCCATTCCCAGATCATTGGAACGCCCATCATACCTCTGCAGGTCAGGACAAGGATCGAGGAAGGAATCCGGTATTTTGACAACACGGGAGAATGCCTCATCTGTGCCTCCATGAATGACGAAATCTCTGACGGAAGAAGGATCGTAACCGACACGAAACATTTTGTCACCTTTATCCCCTATGCTGCGCTGTCCCCGTTCCATACATGGATCTTCCCGAAAAGACACTGCGCAACATTAAGCACGATCACAGAGGAAGAGACCTATGATTTTGCCTATCATCTGAAGACCGTCTTATCCAAATTCCACTCCGGTCTTGAAGACCCTGATTTCAATTTCATTATCCGCTCTCAAAGCCCGAAGGAATGCAAATCAGAATATTTTCACTGGTACCTG
>JAKAKQ010000330.1 GCA_021813425.1 Nitrospirota bacterium | reverse complement strand
CTATCCCACTTCTGTGCCAGTAAGCAACTAACATAACTCCTTGTAATAAGTAATTCCTATTACCTATTACTGTTTTTATTCCTCCTTCCAGTATACTATGCTGTATGGATAATGCTCGTTTTGCCTTGTATCAATTCCAGCTTTAATTGAGAACACCGTTCTCGGACTGCCCGCGTTTATGGTCATTTCAATAAGCCGGGAAGGGAAGAAATAAACTCCTTCTGTCTTCGATGCAATGGTCCTGCCAGTAATGGAAAAAAGTTCAGAATCAGATATAATGGCTTTTTCAGACATATGAGCCTTAAGCGCATCGAGAACATCTCTATTTATATCCAGATAGGCCATCAGCACCTCATCGCTTGCCGTGTTTGGATTAAATCCTGTATTGGGGAGTATTGTAATATAGGTAGATATTTTTTTGTACAGTTCCTCGTTCATACCCCTTATAAAACCCATCTCTTCTTTATATTGAACAAAATAATTCCTCGGCACATAAGGTTTCCCCTCTCCGATGTAAAATGACTCTTCCGCACCGTTTATCCTGACAAATTTATCTGAATCTATCCAGTCCATAAAGCTATCCATTATCCCTGTTGGGACATCCTTCCCTTCATATACAATCTTCATCAACCTTTCCATTGCGCCCGTATCAATTGTATACAACGACAGCATACCGCTGCTATCCTGAAGGCTGATATTTATTCCATCTTTCAGAACAACATTCTTCCCGTCTAATGGAATTTTCGAGATCCCCAACAAATCCCTGCCCCTGGTTAATACAATCTCCTTTGATGTCATCGTACCCGTGATTATTGAATATACAATGGAATCATAAGCGGACTTTGCATCCAGCATGGCCTCCGACTTTTTTTTCAACCCCTCTGCAGCCTTGAGATGCTCTTTCACAATCCAGTTAAAACCAATACCGATAGTAATGATAACTGCTGATATCAACAATGTCAGTATTGTAGCGGAACCCTTAGAATCCCTGATATACCCCGTCATATAACCTCTTCATCACGGAGTTTGTATTTATTCCGAATACGAGCATATTTTTCCCCCCGCCGTCAGTATATATTATCTTTACCAGAGAGGGCAGCACCTTTTTTTTAGATCCGTCAAAATTATCTGCCCACGAATAGCGCCGATCGTAGAAATCATAACCGTAAAACCTGATCTCGATGGTTTCCACATTCTCAAGGAGTTTGATGGATTGTCCCTTTTTGTAGTCACCAAAAATACCTGCACGTTCTATCTCGTCATACGACATTGTATATAACGGAAGCTCATAATACACCAGAGAACGTCTGCCATTATCCTGCTTCTCATTCCAGAGCCATACAACCACAGGTGTATCCCCTACGAGGGGCGAAAGGGACGCGTAGGAGACAAAATCCTGACTGCCGTAAAAATATGGGAACCATTTGCTCTTTTCAGTGTATACATAGTAATCCGTAACGGAGTTAAAACTCTTATTTGCCCACAGACTTCTTGCGTTATCCCAGAAATTTATACCCCTTTCCATCAGCCCATGATACTGTTTCAACCCCTGATTGATCGCCATAGTGGAGAGCATCACTATAGAGGTAAATACCGCCATTGCAATAATAACCTCTATAAGAGTATAGCCGTTATAATATGGCCTCTGCCGAAACCCCGGAGGTCTTAGACTGAAGAACATTTAACTTATACTCCCTGCTTGTATTTTTATAGCTCAACTTAAAATCCACCGTGTAGATAAACAGTTCATGAGTTGAGAGGATGTTTGCCTCTTCTATTTTTGTAATCGGCCTGTACTGGTCTAAAAGTTTTGCCTCCCACTTAAGGGTTACACCCTCCCCGATATCCTCAGCACCGCTTTTATCTTCCATATTGAGGTTTTTTATCAGGTTTATAGCCTGAGGTAGTTTTGACGAAAGGGTATTTGAGACATTCGCCCTTTCAAGGTTATCAAATCCGATTCTAAAAAGGTACATAGTAGCAGCAATACTGGACGTAAGTATCAGGCCGGCAATCAATATCTCAAGAATTAAAAAACCCTTCTCTCCTCTCATCCCGTATTCCTTATCGAGAGGTCCCCGAAGGGTGGACGAATATCTATAAGAAAAGAGTAATTGTTTATGTATATTTTTACCTCTCCACCCGATGTGGTGCCATTTTTGAAAAATTTTATAGGTCTATCTATCTGGACAAAGATATCTCTGAGATCTCTCTCTTCATTTTCGTTTATCAACATTCTGCCCTCTCTCGAATATATATATTTTTCCTCACTGTATAAAAAAGATTCCCTCCTTATAGTGGACAACAGTATCAATACCTCTTCTGCTTTCAGAGACGACTGATACCTCTGATACATAGAATAAGATACAGGAAGACTAACGGAGAACATAAGGCCGATAATGGAGATAACCAGCAGTATCTCGATAAGGGTAAAACCTTTTTTAGCAGTGAACAGTGAACAGTGAACAGTGAACAGTTTTTTCAAAATAATTTGAACTTTCATCATAGTTTAATATTTCCCACACTCATCACTGTGAGTATCAATGATATGACTATGAATCCGACAATGATTCCTGTAACCGTTATAACTACAGGTTCAACAAGTGCGAGTATCTTTTTTATGCTGTTTTTAAACCTCTCATCAAATATCTGGTGCATCTCGAAAAATATCTCCTTAAGATTACCACTCTCCTCTCCGACCCTGAGCATATTGGGTACTATGTCAGGCAAAAAATCTACCTGAGAAAATACATCTGCTATCCCCTTCCCCTCTTTTATCTGGTTTATAGTCGGCTCCATAGATTCCCTCATTTGCCTCTGTTGCATGATACCTGTTGATAATTTAAGCGCATTGATAAATTCTATGCCGCTGTTAAGCATCGAATACATCGAATATGAGAATCTGGAGAGTTCGAGATACAGGATCAGCTTGCGAAGAAGCGGGATAAGGATAAGATATGAATAAATCTTTGATGATAACTCTTTTATGTCTATCATCCTTATTGAGATTACAATCACCAGAATAAGAGCTACAAAAAAATATATGTTTGTAAGTCCGAGAAATTTCCCAATGGAATACAGAATCTTTGCGGTAAGTGGAAGAGACGCCTCGGGGTTCTGGCCGAAAATACTGAAAAACCTCGGGATAATAAATTTGAATATCACAAGAAGGGTCAGAAAACTTGCGAATATCAAGAACAGAGGGTATGTCATAGCATTCCTTATCTCATTTTTGAACTGAATCTGGAATCTCATATGCTGGGCTATGTTTTCGAATGCAGACCTGATGTCGCCAATGCTCTCTCCTGCATATATCATGGTAGTCATGAGTGGACTAAACCTCCGGGTGTCGATGAATGCCTGTGCAACAGTCTTCCCTGCCTTTACATCCTTAAGTATGACAGAGAGATTTTCTTTTAGCTGGGGGTGGGATACGGAGTTTATAAGTATTTCGAATGCCCTGTCTATCTTGATACCCGACTTAAGAAGGATGCCAAGCTCACGGGATACATTATATAAATCTGTATCCTTTATCCCCTTTTTAAAACCAAAACCCTTTGTTGCCTTAGCTTCCTTTGCGATTAATTCGAGGACAGTAAGCCCCCTACCCCTCAACATGGACTTTGCCTCTGTCATACCTTCTGCTGATATATTCCCCTTAATGTTCCTACCGGAAGAGTCTATACAGTGGTAATCGAAGTTCATCAACAAACTCTCAGTATCTCTTCAATAGTTGTCAGTCCCTTTAAGACCTTTAACATGCCATCTTCTCTTAAAGTCCTGAAGGATTGTTTCTCATTAAGAAGTGACCTTATCAACTCGAGGGAATGTCTTTTTAGAAATGTCTCCTTGAGGTCATCTGTATAATTAAAGCATTCGAATATCGCAATCCTACCCCTGTACCCTGTTCCTGCACATGCCTCACATCCATCACCCTTTATAAAGGTCATATCACCGTTGACCAGATCTCTATGTCTCGCATAGATATCATGTAGTTTATATTCTTTCAAAACGTCATCCGATGGTTGATATTTATGACTGCAATGGGTGCAATTCCTTCTTACAATGCGCTGGGCGATCACACCTATCACCGAGGCATTTAGAAGATAGTCCTCTATTCCCATCTCTATCAACCTGAACAGACTGCTTGGCGCATCGTTTGTATGGAGGGTAGATAAAACTAAATGACCTGTCAGAGCTGACTGTATTGATATCTCTGCTGTTTCTCTGTCCCTTATCTCTCCGACCATAATAATGTCGGGGTCGTGTCTGAGTATGGAACGGAGGGCGGATGCAAAGTTCAATCCTATCTCGCTCCTGGCCTGAATCTGATTTATACCTTCCAGTTGATATTCAACAGGGTCTTCAACTGTCACAATCTTCCTCTCCTCATTGTTTAATCTCATAAGCATGGAATAGAGGGTGGTCGTCTTCCCGGAACCGGTAGGCCCTGTAACCAAAAGTATGCCGTAGGGCATAGAAATGATATCTATTACTGTCTTTGCATAGTCTGATTCCAGCCCGAGTTGCGTTATGTCAAAGGTGAGCCTTTCCCTATACAGAAGTCTCATAACAACGCCCTCGCCCTTTACCGTGGGGATGGTCGAGACCCTTATATCAAGGAATATTGATGCTATCTTTGTGCTGAATTTTCCATCTTGGGGCAGTCTCTTCTCGGCGATATCCAGTCCGGATAAGAGTTTTATCCTTGATACCGTAGCGAGATAGAATGCCTCTTCTAAAAATTCCATATCATGGAGGATACCGTCTATCCTGAACCTTATCCTATACCTGCTGTTTACAGGTTCTACGTGTACATCCGTCGCCCTGAGTTCAACGGCCCTGCTCAGTAAGCTATTCAAGAACTTTATAACAGGCGCCTCGAATGCCATCTCCTTGAGCTTTTCAGGCGTATCCTCTACATGTAGAGAGACGAAATCCGTTCCCCTGTCTGTCGTGTAAATCATGGATAATTCTTTAACAGTCTTTTCTGTAGCCAGCAACATAAGAACGTTACACCCTGTGGTCTTTATTACGTAATCGGACACAGAATTATTCAATGGGTCATTCGTGATAAAGGTTATAGTGTGCTTTTTATTGTCCACATCTGCGGGTATAAAGTTGTTCCTTACGAGAAATTCCAGATCGAGTTTGCCGTTCAAAAAGAGTGATACATCTTCACTGTTTATTTCATGTTCGTCTTTATTGAAGACAGGAATTTTAAGCTGTTCTGAGAGGGCATGAACAAGCTGTGTCTCTGTTACAGAGCCGGTCTGTATGAGTATCTGCCCGATATATCCACCGAGCTTCTTCTGGAGTTCTAATGCCTTCTTGATATCTTCCTGTTTGAGACCGTAAAGAGTTGTTAGAACTTCACCTATCAACATGGGTTACCAGTTTTTTATAGCCTTTTCGTCAAGCTTTCCATTCGGGCCAAGGGAGTAAAGGTCAAACGCACCATGTTCACCAGGGCACTTATACTGATAATCCCTTTTCCAGGGGTCCTGTGGCAAAGTCTGTTTTGACAGGTACGGTCCCCTCCATCCTTTGTCTGTAGAACTTATCAATTCCGAAAGACTGCCCGGGCATTTGCCAACATCAAGAATGAATGCCTGAACCCCTGATGACAGCATTTCAACCTGGGCCTTTGTTATCTCTTCTTTCGATCTTTCAAACCGTCCGAGAAGATTCGGGGCTACAAGAGATGCTATAAGACCGATTATCATCACTACAATCAATATCTCTATAAGGGTAAATCCCTGCCGATTAATCTGTTTTAACTTTTTCATCTTAACAATACCTCTCTAAATTACAAATATCAAAACAAGTTTTTTTATAACATAATTTTATACTGTTCGACAACCTTTCCCGGCTCCCCTTCTGCCCGCACCTTCCCATGGTCAAGCCATATCGCCCTGTGGCATATCTCTTTTACAGATTCCAGATCATGCGAGACAAATACCGTTGTTACACCACCATTTATCAGCTTTAACAACGCTTCCTTTGATTTTTTCTGAAACAACTTATCGCCCACTGCCAATATTTCATCGATCAACAGGATTTCAGGATTGAGAGAAGACGCGACAGAAAACCCAAGTCTTGCAAGCATCCCGCTGGAATAAGTTCTTATCGGTTGGTCAATGAATTCATCAAGCTCTGAAAAATCTATTATCTCGTCTATCTTCTTTAAAACATCGCTCCTTGTCAAACCGAGAAGCACGCCATTAAGCATGATATTCTCTCTTCCGGTAAGCTCTGGATGAAACCCGGCCCCAAGCTCAAGAAGGGGAGAAATCCTGCCCTTTACAATAACCTCACCCTTTGATGGTTTTAAAACACCTGCTATAAGCCCCAGCATAGTGCTTTTGCCTGCCCCATTTTCCCCTATTATGCCTAAGGTCTCACCTTGATTTACTTTAAAAGATACATCTTTTAATGCCACGAACCTCGAATTCTTCACGGAGCTTAATGCCTTTGGGAGATGGAACAGGAAATTCTTTATCCCGCCGGTAATGTGATGATAAATAGGATAACTCTTGCTGACGTCGTTAAAGACAATTATACATTCGCTCATATGACCTCGGCAAACTTCCACGAAAGTTTTCTGTATACTGTATAACCCAGAACAAAGGCAAGGACGCTATAAACAAAGCTGACTATTAAAGATGCCGGCTCTAAGGTTCCGTTTAAAAAAAGGTTTCTCCAGCTCACCATTAAGGCGGAAAGCGGGTTGATATCTATTACTAAAAACTTATACCTTTCCGGTACCATTGTCTCGGGATAAATGATGGGAGTAAAATAAAAAAGCAATGTCGTGAGTATAACTGTCAGTCTTTCCAGGTCCCTAAAGAAGAGATTTATTGATGAAACCATCAGAGAAACTCCATAAGTCAGAAGAAATTGTATAGCTAATAAGAGCGGTATCCCGTAAAGCCATGAAAGGCTGATAGGCTTGTTGTAGATAAACATAAAAAAAACTATTACAGGAATCGAGAGGATAAAGTGTATCGTATCCTGCAGCACTGTTGCAACCGGCAATATATGTCTCGAGAAATTTACCTTTTTTATCAGTGATGCGTTGCCCCAGAAAACTGTTGGGGCGGCATTAACTGAATTGGAAAACCACTGCCATGGGAATAGCCCGGCGATAAGAAACAGGGTGTAGTCTTCCATCTGTACCTTCATAACTACTTTAAAGGCTATAAAAAAGACAAAGGCAAAGGCCAGGGGATGGCCTATGGACCAGAGATAGCCAAAGACACTGTTTTTATACCTTACCTTTATCTCCTTCTGCGTCAACACTACTATCAGGTCAAGGTAATGTTGAACCCTCTTATTCATTTTCTTTGCCCCTCGCTTTATTAAGTTCTTTCAACATCTAAAAAGCACCTTCTCTTTTTAAGACTATCCTTACGGTCTTAAATAGGATAACAATATCAAGCCATAAATTCCAGTTCCTTACATACCACGAATCAAGGGCAATTCTATAATCATAACTCGCGTTACTCCTTCCGGAGACCTGCCAGAGGCCGGTGATGCCAGGTGTAACATTCAAACAAACATCCATCTTTTCACCAACCTTTTTAACTTCATCCGGGAGATAAGGCCTCGGGCCAACAATGCTCATCTCGCCTTTTAAGACATTAAACAACTGCGGGAGTTCATCGAGGGATGTCTTCCTTAGAAACTGGCCAATTCTTGTAACGCGTGGATCATCCCTGAGTTTCCAGAACTTATCCCACTCTTTCTTTGATTCTTCATTGTTGGCAAGAAGCTCTTCGAGCCTTTTTCCGGCATCCTTATACATTGTTCTGAACTTGTAGCATCTGAAGCCCTTCCCTTTT
>JAKAKQ010000108.1 GCA_021813425.1 Nitrospirota bacterium | reverse complement strand
GCTGTCGGGTTGATAGATGAAGGTCTGAGAAAATGCTGGAAAAAGATAAAGCCTGTTAAACTTGATAAATTGAAATGTGATTGTGAATACATAGAGGCCTGCAGAGGCGGATGCAGATACAGGGCAGAAAATTTTGGTGACGCCCTTGGAAAGGACCTTTACAGGTGCGCTCTTTATGATATAATTAAAACAAAAGCAGATGCGCATGAAGCCGGGCTTTCCCTAAGAAAGGGGGTGTCTCAATGACAGTTAAAAAAATCTCGAAAAAAACAGCAACTACCTGCAAGTGCAAGAGTTCTTGTTAATATAATATTGCAAGAAAATTATTATTTCTTGTTTGATCCTTGTCTGTCATTCCGGCTTGTTCGTAGTCTTTCTTTAACAACCCCCTGTATCCCCCTTTATTAAGGGGGAATAAGAAGGATTCCCGACAAGCGGGAATGACAACTGTCGATAGCTTACAAATAGACTCAAATGAATTTTTTGAGTTTAAACTTCTGATTATTAGTTAACTGCTATTTTGAAATTATAAGGAAGTCTATACATAGGTGTACTGAGTTTTGTAAATTTATTTTAAAAGGCGGGATTTAATGACTTTTCCAAGCAGATTTAGCTGTTTTTTCTCTGATGATGTTTTCTAAATGAAAAAAATATGGTGTGGTATAATATATAAATGCAAAGTCTTTATAAAAAAAGCCTTTTCTGGGATGTTGACATTAACAAACTCTCGATCGAAAAAGACTGGTTTTTTATAATTGAAAGGATACTGGAATTCGGAGATATCGATGATTTTCTCAGGATGAAAAAAGCCTTTCCGGAAGAAAAAATAAAAACCGTTTTTCAAAAAAGCAGGATTCTGTCCCCAAGGACACGCTCTTATTGCAATACCTTAGGCTATGCATCCTGAAATCATAGACGACAATATGCTCAAGCTCAGCAGAGAGCTTGCGATCCTCAAAGAGTTTTCATTTTATCTTGCCGGCGGCACAGGGCTTTCCCTTCAAACCGGTCACAGAAAATCATTTGATTTTGATTTTTTCACAGATAAAAAGTTTCTTCCTGAAGAACTTTCTTCCGTCATAAGAAAAAATAAACTTCAGATTCAGGGAGAGATGCGAAGACACGGCACCTTATATTGTATCCTTGCAGATGTAAAAACTTCATTTATCTTTTATGACGCTCCGCTTCTTTTCCCTGCTGTAAAGTTCAATTCTATCGATGTCGCAGATTGGCGCGACATAATAACCGAAAAACTGCGCACGGTTGGGGACAGAGGGCAGAAAAAAGATTTTTATGACCTTTATATTGGAATCAGGGAATTAGGCATTGATAAAATAGTGGAATTCTCTTTCAAAAAATACGGTAAAAACGTAAATTATTTCCATCTGCTTAAGGGATTGACCTATTTTGAAGATGCAGATAAAAATCCTGACCCGATGACTTTGGATAAAACCTTGTCATGGCCGGAAATCAGGAATTTTTTTATATCTCACTCAAAAGACTTCGAAAACGCATTCAGTAAATTTTTTTCTTAACGACTGTCCAATAATAGTCTATACCTTCTTATAGGTGTCATTCCCGCGGAGTAAATTTAAGCCTGTTAAACTTGATAAATTGAAATGTGATTGTGAATACATAGAGGCCTGCAGAGGCGGATGCAGATACAGGGCAGAAAATTTTGGTGACGCCCTTGGAAAGGACCTTTACAGGTGCGCTCTTTATGATATAATTAAAGCAAAAGCAGATGTGCATGAAGCCGGGCTTTCCCTAAGAAAGGGGGTGTCTCAATGACAATTAAAAAAATCTCGAAAAAAACAGCAACTACCTGCAAGTGCAAGAGCTCCTGTTAATTCAGAAAATGCAATTATTGCAGGGATACGTTCCAAAAAACTTTATAATGTCGCAATCTGGATACTTATGTAATCAAACGTCCTTAATAAGAATATGATGTTCCTTTGAGTATCAGACATCTTGCAAAGGTGGCGCAGATAAAGATTTTTTTCCACATATCCCTGCAATTTTTTATTTTGTAACGCATCCATTGGGTTAATTCAAAGGGAGATCTCTTGCAGCTAACACAGGGGGTCTTCTTTATGTCTTTCGTTATTCAAATCTCATAAATTCCCCGATGCTTCTCCTGAATGCCCTTGGAAGGAGGGTTATGCCACTCCTTAAGTAACCGACAGCTATGAGCATAGGTATGATCTTGTCTTCCGGTATATTAAATTCCTTTTTTATGCAGTCCTCATCAAATCCGTCCATCGGGTGGGTCTCAAGTCCAAGGTCTTTTGCCGCAAGCATTATATTCATTGCAAACAGAGAGGTATTTTTTACTGCAAAGACCTTTCTCCTTAAACTGTCCTCAGTACCATAAAGGCTCTGCATCATGCCAACATAGGTCTCCCTCATCTCAGGTTTCATATAACCTAATTCCTGCCAGCTATCCAGCACCCTGCCCCTGTTTTCTTCAACTCCCTTTGTATCTGCTATCAGGATCATTACAGCTGAGGCCTCCTCTGCCTTTGGCTGGTCAAAGGCGCAGTGTCTTAATACCTTCTTCCTTTCAGGGTCTTTTACTACAATCACCTTCCAGGGCTGGAGGTTGAAAGATGATGGTGAAAGGTTCGCAATCTCAAGCAGCTCCCTGATCTTATCGTCAGACAGTTCCCTTCCAATCTCAAAAAAATTGATTGAGCGCCGTTCCTTAATTGCCTGAATAACATCCATGACCGACTCCTTTTTTACAGGAAGACTATCAAGTCTATTCCTGATTGGTTATAAGAATTATTTTATTTCTTCTTATGAGCCTGTTGCACAAACCTGATTTCTGTCACCCTGAGCCCTTCGCTTTTTGTCATTCTGAAGGAGTGAAGCGACTGAAGAATCTCGCTCAGGACAGGCTCCGTGAAGGGTCTCTCAACATATTGTTAAAATGAGATTCTTCGCTGCACTCAGAATGACATTTTGTATCCAAATGCTATTTGTGCAACAGGCTCTTATATATATAAAAAGTATCATATGCGGAAATAATGTCAATACCTGGTTTCACATTATCCCTTCTTTACTGAATGTTATCCTTCGACCTTTCAGTTTGCATTTCTCGCAAAACTGTGATAAAAAGATATCAAGAACTCTGACAAAAGCATCATCTGCGAATATTTGACCATTTAAGAGGAGGTATTATGAAACAGACGATTTCGATGATATTGATCCTATCACTTCTTGGTTTGACCTTCAGCTGCACGCCATATCATGCCCGGGGCGCTGGTACCGGCGCAGCTATAGGCGGGGTCAGCGGTGCGATACTCGACCATAAAAATCCATGGCGGGGCGGCGTAATAGGTGGAGTCCTCGGAGCTATTTTAGGAGCCACTTTAGCAGATATCTCTTACCAGGCATCGATGGAAGCGGCAATGCAGAACAGGCCTGTTGAATACAGGACAGAAGACGGACGCGGTGTCTATCGTGCCGACCCTATGGGATATGATGAAAGGACAAGATGCAGGAAAGTCCACGAAAGGGTCTGGGAAGACGGCATGCTTGTCAGGGACCAGGTAAGGGAAATATGTGAGAGTGAAAGATATGAAAGAAGATACTAAAACTTCATATGTTCAGGATGAAAACACAAGAAGGCGGAATGCCTCATAAACACAATAAACCCCGCATATACAAATCTGCGGGACAGGCCGACATTATAATTGAGACTGCACTCCTCATTATGATAATTATTGCCTTCGGGTGCCCGTGGAATCATAACTCCCCCTTCCCCCTCTTAACTTAAGAGGGGGATAAGAGGGGGCGTTACAAGGAGTCGTTATTTTGTTTATTCTCCATTCCGCCTTTCTTTATCAGATTAGATTTTACTCTGGAAAACGATGATAAAGGCGGTTATTTTCGATTTTGGCGGTGTACTTGCTGAGGAGGGTTTTAGGGAAGGACTGAAGGCTGTTGCGAGGGAAAATGGTCTTGACCCTGATTATTTCTTTGCTGTTGCCGAAGACCTGATATATAGTACAGGTTATGTAACAGGAATGTCCGGAGAAACAGATTTCCTGAATGCATTGAGGGAGAAAACCGGAATCACTGAAAGTGATGAGGAGATTCGTGAGGAGATCCTGAAGAGGTTTATATTAAGACCGGATGTAATAAGGCATGTAGATGATATAAGATCTTCGGGCAAGGTTACTGCCATACTTAGTGATCAGACAGACTGGCTCGATGAGCTAAATCAGAGGATCCCTTTCTATCAGCATTTCGACTATGTCTTTAATTCATTTAAACTCAAAAAAGGCAAAAGAGACCCGTCAATATTCAAAGACGTTTGTTTGATACTCAGGTTTAAATCCGAAGAGGTGATTTTCATCGATGACAATATCAATAATATAAAAAGGGCATCAGAAGAGGGATTAAAGACGATCCACTTTAAAGATATGGAGAGTTTTAAAAAAGAAATTGGAAGTTATGTTGTTCAAAAAAATGCATGAAAGGCGGAATGCATCACAAACACAATAAACCCCGCATAAAAGAACTGGGGGACAGGTCGTCATGATAATTGAAATGGCATAAAGGAACAAATCTTCTGCTTAAAATGTCTAATAATATAAAGGAAAAGATAACAACAGATGAAGATGCAGGGATAGTGTCTTCATGCAAGAGAGGCGACGTTGACGCCTTTGAGGTATTGGTGAGAAAGCACCAGAAGAAAATGCTTAACATTGCATACAGGATGGTAGGGAACTATGAGGATGCATGCGAGATCGTGCAGGATGCATTTGTCTCTGCGTACAGGGGCATAAAAAGTTTTGAGGAAAAGTCCCGTTTTTCTACATGGTTAAGCAGCATAGTCATTAATCTGTCAAAAAACCGTATTAAACAAATGAAGTTGCAGCTTCATCATGAGCCGTTTTCACTCGATGACCCTGTTTTGACTGAAACCGGCAGTATAAATCCGGAACCGCAATCAAATAATCCTTCCATCCTCGAACGGCTCGAAAAAAAAGAGTTCCAGCAAAAGGTGCAGGGATGCATAAACTCTCTAAATGATGAGTATAGGGGAGTCCTTGTCCTGAGAGATATTCAGGGGTTTTCCTATGATGAGATAAGCGATATGCTTAAAATAGCAGACGGCACTGTTAAATCAAGGCTTTTCAGGGCAAGAGAATCTGTTAAGAATTGTTTGAAAAAGGTTATGGGAGAGTTATAGATGGAATGTTATAAAGTTCAGGATGTAAACATGGCTGGACATAGCATTTTCGCTCATTCTCGGGCTATCGCCTTCCGAGGTTTTTGCCTCTTGATTTTTATCAAAAGTAAATTTTATGGAATATCAGCAAAAAAAGCCGCTCAAATACCATGCCCAGCCATTTTTGCTGGCAGATGCGGGGTTTTAGATGGAATGCAATAAGATTCAGGGAAAACTGTCGTTGTATATTGACGCTGCTGTCAGTTCTGATGAAAAAGCAATAATCTATGAACATTTGAGGACGTGTCAGAAATGCAAAGAGGCTTATTTTGATCTGAAAAAGACTGTTGTGCATCTGAAAAGACTTGATGAGATAGAGCCTCCTTCATGGCTCACTCAAAAGGTAATGGCTAAAATAAAAGAAGAGGCAGTGCCGAAGAAGGGGATATTGCAGAGACTGTTTTATCCGCTTCATATAAAACTGCCGCTCGAGGCCTTTGCCACTATTGTTATAGCTATATCTGCCCTTTATATTTTTAAAACCGTTCAACCTGAAGTCCAGTTTGCAAAAGCGCCGGAACAAGAAGTTGCGCCTCAAATCCCCCCAAAAGAAGCTGACAGGCCGGCAAGCTCGCAAGCAGAAAAACCGATGCCGGATAAAAGATTTACGGAGAACCCACCCCTACACCCCTCCCAAGAGGGGACTTATGGGAGGGAGTTACTTGCGAGAGACAAAGTCATGAAGCAATCCAGGCTGTTAGAAAAAGGCATGTCAATCCAAAAAGATGAGATTGCTTCGTCTTCGACTCGCAATGACATAGCTGCTCAGACAAAACTGGCGGAACAACCTTTACCTGCTCCGGAGCCTAAAACTTTAGGCAAATTGGAATCGCCAAAGTCAATTGCACCATCAGAACAGCCTGAACTTACGAAGGCAGAGAGAGCACCCTCCCCTGCAAAAAAACGTGATGAAGGAATGCCTTCAGCAGACGCTGTTGCAAAGGATGAATCAAGGCAGGAAGCCATGCCTGCTGCACCTAAATTAAAGGCAATGGCAGAGAAGAAAAGAGAGAGCTTAAATCTTACGATCAATGTAAAAGACCTTGATTTCGCCGGCAAGGAGATAGAGAAATTTCTTTTACAGCTTGGAGGGAAAATAATAAATACTGAATCCTTCGAAAATAAAAGAGTTCTTACAGGAGACTTGAAATCTCAAAAATTAAAAGAGCTTTTCGAGAAACTTAAGGCAATTGGAGAGGTTAAAACAAAAGAACCGGCGCCTGACAGGATTGAAGGGGATATCGAGATAAGAATAGAGGTTGTAAGATAATACGTTCAGCCTAAATAACTCTTTACACGGATATATAATTTTGCTGTATTATATATATAAAGGAGGATAATTTTTGTGAAAACACTAATAGACATAGAAGAAAATATTCTAAAAGAGGCCATGAAGATTGCTGGAACCCATACAAAAAAAGAAACAGTAAAAATAGCCCTTGAAGAGCTTATCAAATCACGACTGAGGAACAAACTGAAAGAACTGGCCGGAAGCGGTGCTGTAGAAATCAGCCTGAGCGATTTAAAGAAACTGCGCAGTCAACGAAACAGCTTACACAAAAGGCTTGCATCCAAAAACTGATGCAAGGTCTTGTCCTCGTTGATACAAGTGCCTGGATATGTTTCTTTGCACGAAAAGGTTTTGCTGAGATGAAGGAATCTGTTTCAACCTTGCTGGATGATAACGGGATTGCTATTGCAGGGCCGATCATGGTTGAATTGATTCAAGGCACAAGGACTGAAAAAGAACGAGATGATATTAAGGACAGAATAAAAGGACTTCACCTGCTTCAAATAACTGACGAACACTGGCATAAAACAGCAGATTTTTCCTTTGATTTAAAGAGAAAAGGAATTACAGTATCCACTATAGACAGTCTTCTTGCCATTGTTGCAATATCCTATGATTGCAGACTCCTTCACAAAGACGGTGACTTTGACCTCATTGCCAAACATTCATCTTTGAAACTTTTCAATTTAAGCAAAGCTACCTGAGTTAGATTGAATTATTATGATCCGCAGTTATTTATCAAGCTTTGAAAGCCATCCCATTGGAACCATTCATCTTATTAATCCGGCAATTAAATACCTGAATTTTGTCATTCCGGCTTGTCGGGAATCCTTCTCCAATCCCGAAAGCTTTCGGGACGGACAAGGTTACCTGCCTCCGGCAGCGCCAAAGGCGACCAGGGCCGGAATGACAAAAATTAGACTTACTTTTTCATTTTTAAATAACGAACTTCCTGACTATTCTACTTTGCCGTGATAGAATGAAAATACTCGGGAACTTTTTAAGGGACTCTTTTGTCTAAAGAACCAAGACCGGTCATAAAAATATCAAAGGAGGCTTAAGATGAAAGCAAAATATTATTGCATGAATCTGGTTGTTATGTTTTTGATGGTGTTTGTATTCAGTACAACATCAACTGCAAAGGAGAATCCTGAAAAATCTACCGCGCTTTCTACAGGGCTGGACGACCAGACAGGAGTTGCTGTAACGATCTATAACGTGAACCTGGGTCTTGTGAAAGACCAGAGGGAGATAAAGCTCAGGAAGGGGACGCAGGAGTTAAGGTTTATGGATGTTGCATCACAGATTATCCCTACGAGTGTCCATATAAAATCGCTCATTAACCCT
>JAKAKQ010000168.1 GCA_021813425.1 Nitrospirota bacterium | reverse complement strand
CGAGTTCCTTTATACAATCTGGTACCAGTGTTGGCGGACCGATGAGCCTGACCTTAGCCCCGAGTTTTTTGAAGGCGTATATATTTGACTTTGCAACCCTGCTGTGCAGTATATCTCCCACGATCGCAACCTCAAGCCCGCTGATCCTCCCTCTTTTTTCTCTTATTGTAAACAGGTCAAGCAAGGCCTGCGTCGGATGCTCATTTGTACCGTCTCCTGCGTTGATCACAGAGGCATTAAGCTTATTTGCAAGGAAATGGGCTGTGCCGGAACATGAATGTCTTACAACTATGAAGTCCGCACCGAGCGCCTGTATTGTCAGCGCTGTATCTTTCAGGGTTTCCCCTTTGACAACACTACTTGTTGATACTGAAAAATTTATTACATCAGTGCTCAGTCTTTTCGCAGCAAGCTCAAACGACGTCCTGGTCCTTGTGGAAGGCTCATAAAAAAGGTTTACAGTCGTCTTGCCGCGCAGTGCGGGCACTTTCTTTATATCCCTTCCGAGAACGTCCTTGAACCCTGCTGCGGTGTCGAGAATAAGTTCTATTTCTTCAGGTTCGAGTCCCTTGATGCTGATAAGGTCTTTTGATTTAAGACTCATCAATGACCACCTTATCGTCAAGGCCATCCTCTTCAAGCTGGACACTTACGGTTTCATTTAATGATGTGGGAACGTTCTTCCCTACGAAATCAGCCTTTATCGGCAGCTCCCTGTGGCCCCTGTCCACAAGCACTGCAAGCTGTATGGCAGAAGGCCTTCCTAAGTCCATGACCGCATCCATTGCCGCCCTTATGGATCTGCCGGTAAAAAGTACGTCGTCGACAAGCACAACTTTTTTATTGCTGATCTCACAAGGGACTTCGGTCCTTCTTACAACAGGCTGTTCTTTTCTTACATTTATATCGTCCCTGTAAAGGGCTATATCCAGTGAACCGACAGGAATTTTCCTGCCTTCTATCTCCTTAAGCTTGGCGCTCAGTCTTCTGGCTATATGCACCCCGCCTCTCTGTATGCCCACCAGACAAAGCGACTTTACTCCTTTGTTCTTTTCGATTATCTCATGGGCCATCCTTGTTATAGCGCGTTCGACATCTTTTTTATCAAGGATCTCTTTAGTCATAAAAATATACTCCTGTAAAGCGAGAAAAGACGGTCAGGCGGACATAAAAAAACCCTCCCTGTTTGCAATCGGGAAGGTCTAATTGTTTTTTGATCTGTTTGCAGCTCACGCTGACTGACTCCTTTGCCTTTTTAACCTCGCCGGGTTATCCTTAAAGGCAAAAATATTAAAACATAAAATTTAAAATTCTGTCAAATTCTTTCCGGAATCCTTCTCTGCTTCTCCTGTATCGAAACGACGAATGGGGCTAAAAAATACCATTCCTCATTTATATCAACTGGTCCTTATCTTCTTTTACCTTTTTAATTTTCCTCGGCTTTGTAAGCCTTAAGAGTTTTTTGTCCAGATGGATGAGTTTTGCAAGTTTAAGGGTCTTTTCCTTTTCTTCATCTGTCAGAAGTTCATATAACTCAATCACGTCATAATCATCCTTAGGCCCGCCTGCCTTCAATTTCATGGCTATGAGGTATGGTTTGGATAAAAGTTTAATCGGTATTTTCTTTTCCGGTTCGGATGATGATAAACCTTCTAATTCCCATTTATAACGCGCGATGATTATATCAACCCTTGGAGCTACTCCTTTAGGGTCTTTGATATAAATAATTTCATGTTGAAATGGATCATTAATATCAGGACTTTTTTGAAAATGGTCCACTCTAACGCCTTTATCATATAAATGTTTCTTTAAAAATCCTGATAAGTCTTTACCAAAACTATCGTATGGGCTGCCGATGCAGAGTGTATCAATATCTTTGGTAGTCCTCTCAATTCCATGTGCAATAACTGCGTATCCACCGATAAGCGCGATAACTGTGTCTTTATATGGTGTTTCAGCAGAGAATTTATTTATGAGGTCTTTTAATTCTTTCAGCGTATTTAAGATAGGCTTCACCTTCGGTTATTCCCTCCCTTTTTGCCCTAAGTTTAACAAACTCATTAAAAAGGAATTCCATTTCCCTGATCCTTTTATCAGGCGTCAGTGCCAGAAACTCCTTCTTCATCTCTTTTCTTTTCTGCTCCATTATCCCCATTTATGCGCTCCTTTCATGGGTTTACTAACATGTCTTATTGACCCGAATATTTTATAGCTTGTTTATATGTAAGTATATCACAAACCCCGACACCGGGCTCATTATTCGAGGCTCGCCCGGTCTCCTCTTCTCCTCGTCCCGAAGGTTTTCGGGACTGTGTGCGGGGGCGACTCGCTGGGGCGAGAATCCTTCTTTAAATATTGATGGATGAGATTTTAAAGTATATAAAAAGCTCGAATTTGGGAAAGACTTCTCTCACTGTTAGGGTAAAAGTCCGATGCCGGGTTCTGCAAGCAACTGCTTCCGGTGAAGCAGCTATTTAACCTGAAACGTACGCAAAGAGAACGGTATTTGAGAAACCGGGAAATTGCCCCCCTCTTATTTCCCCCAGTCGTATTTATGTCTGCTTCTGTGGTGGATATATTTTTCAGCTGACAGCGCAGCGACGCAACCGTTGGCTACAGCCGTGACAACCTGCCTTATCTCCGTGCACGTAACATCTCCTGCAGCAAAAACACCAGGGATAGAGGTCACCATCATCCTGCTGGCATTAATACATTCTTCCTCTGTCAGATCAACCGAACCGTACAGGAAGTCTACAACCGGTTTGCTTCCATGGATATATACAAAGACGCCGGAGAGAAGTATCTCGGTTTCCTTCTTGTCGGCCCCTGTGATCCTGATCTTCTCTACTGTATCAGAGCCTTCGATCGATGTGACAATACTTTCAGTTACTATCTTCAGGTTTTTCAGGCCAATTGCAGGGTGGTCTTCAACCTTAAGCTTTGGAGTAGGCGATATGAGATAGACAGTCTCAGCAAATTTGGTTAAAAATCCGGCCTCTTTTACGGCCTCCTCTGAATTGCCGATCACGCACACGGTCTTGTCTTTAAAAAATGCAGCATCACATACAGCGCAGTAACTCACACCCCTGCCGAGAAACTCGGCCTCGCCTTTTATCGACGGCTTTCTGCCCATAGAGCCTGTGGCTATAATTATAGACTTCCCTCTGTAACCGGCGTCCATCGTAAAAACTTCCTTTATCTCTCCGTCAAATTTTACACCAACTACCTGCGCCTCTTTATATTCTGCACCGAAGTTGACAGCCTGCTTTTTAAAAATATCGAGAAGCTCTTTCCCTGATACCGGGGTTAATATTCCCGGATAGTTTTCTATCCTGCTTGCATAGGCAAGCGCCCCTGCAGCAGCTGACTTGTCGAGCACAATCGTCTTTAGTTTAGCCCTTGATGCATACTGTGCTGCAGATAATCCTGCCGGTCCCCCTCCTATTATTACCACATCATACAAGTTCTCTGAATCTGACATATAACCTCCTGCTTTAAAACAACTGACCGGGATAGTATTTAATTTACCATATATTGTAAGATATAGAAAATTTTCTTGAATGAAAGTCCTGCGGCAGAAACCGCAGGATATCCAAGCTATTAAATGACCTTTGCATTGTCATTGAGGCTTGTCCGCAATCTTTCTTCAAAAGAAGGATTCTCGACCTGTCTACCGCCTGCCTGCCGGCAGGCAGGGACAGGCAGGCAAGCGGGAATGACAACCATGGGAACTGAGTTTATTATGAATACAAACGAGATGGACATCGAGTTTTATACCAAAGCGCTTGAGTCAGCTGAAAAATCCGGGGATATATCCGGAATCTTAAGAAGCTGTAATCAGATAGGGCTTGTCCACCAGAAAAGAGGCGACTACGACAGGGCCCTCGAGTACTACCAGAAGGCACTGGAGATAGCTGAAAGGACAAATGACGTCGCCGGCACTTCAAAGAGCTATAACCAGATAGGGCTTGTCCACCAGAAAAGAGGCGACTACGACAGGGCACTTGAGTTCTCCCACAAGGCACTGAGCATAGCAGAAAAAATAGACGACATTTCAGAGGTCTCAAAAAGCTATAACCAGATTGGACTCGTCCACCAGAAAAGAGGCGACTACGACAGGGCACTTGAGTTCTCCCACAAGGCACTGAGCATAGCAGAAAAAATAGGCGACATTTCAGAGATCTCAAAAAGCTACCATCAGATAGGGATAGTGCATCAGAAAAGGGGCGACTACGACAGGGCGCTTGAGTTCTCGCATAAGGCACTCGGTATAAGTGAAAAGGCAGGAGACATTGCCGGCGTATCGAGAAGCTATAACCAGATAGGGATCGTTCATCAAAACAGGGGAGACTATGACTGGGCACTCGAGTTCTACCAGAAGGCATTCGATATAGCTGAAAGGTTAGGGGATATTGAAGGGATATCTGTAGGGTATCAGAATATAGGGATAGTGCATCAGAAAAGAGGCGACTATGACAGGGCGCTTGAGTTGTCAAGAAAGGCCCTTGAGATCAAGGAAAATACAGAAGACTTTTACGGCATACTGAGAATATACGGACAGATCGGCCTTCTTCATAAATTAAAAGGCGATTATGACATGGCGCTTGAGTTCTCTCATAAAGCACTGGGGATAAGTGAGAAGATAGGCGACATCGCCGGTGTCTCAAAGAGCTATAATCAGATAGGAATCGTACATCAGAACAAAGGTGAATATAACAAGGCTCTTGAATGCCATCAGAAGGCACTCGATATAGCCGAAAAAATGGGAGATATTGCCGAGGTCTCAAAGAGCTATCATCAGATCGGTATCGTCCATCAGAACAAAGACCACTATGACAGGGCACTTGAGTTCTACCAGAAGGCACTCGATATAGCCGAAAAAATAGGTGACATCGCCGAGGTCTCGATGAGCTGTCACCAGATCGGTATCGTCCATCAGAACAAGGGCGATAATGAGAAAGCCCTTGAATGCCATAAAAAGGCTCTTGAGATTGCCGAGAAGATAGGAGACATTGCAGGGGTCTCAAAGAGCTATCACCAGATAGGCATTGTCCATCAGAACAAGGGTCACTATGACAGGGCACTCGAGTTTTATCAGAAAGCACTCGAAATAGCTAAGAGGGTAGGAGATATTGCCGGGGTTGCAAGCACTATGGGCATGATCGGCAGGGTCATGCATATGAAGAAAAACTACAAGGATGCCTTCATTGACTTCCTCATCTCGCTTGATATTTTCGAAAAACTCGGCTCGCCAAATGTGAATATCGTTAATGAATTGATCACAGAACTGACAAAAGACATGGGAGAGGAAGAGTTCAAGAAACTGCTGGAAGAGCTCAAACCCCGGTCGTAAATGCAAGCCTTTTGTGCATAGATCATGAGGTGGAAGGTCATTGAATAATATTTATAATTCGCCACAAGGCAAGAACCCTGCGTTCTGAAGGAACACAGGGTTTCCGCCGGATTTTATCAAATTATCTTTAGGGGGATGCATGTTAGAGTCGAGAAGTAGCTTCGGTTTTTTATCTTATCTGTTTCTTTCGGTAGTCTTACTTGTAATGATAAATGGTTGTACCGGCGACAGGGATTCAAATACTGCGACACCTCCGCCAGATGACTTCAAAATAACCATCTATGCAATGGACGGATATCCATACAAAGTATATGGGGGAAACGAGGCCCCTGATTATTCATGGTATAAGAAGGCTGATACATTTCCTGGATTTGTGCAGATTGCCGACCTGCCGGACGGCGGGAACCATGAAATAACGCAAAAGTATAAATACTATCTGATTACAACTCCGACTGCCGCTTATTTTGATGCGATAACATTCAGCGACGGCTCCTCTGTTGTCGACTCCTCTTATGATTCCATGGGTTATTATTGTTACATCTGTCAAATCCTGAACCCCGAACTTTTTACCGACGTTGCAGGAGGCGGTCCGGACGGTATTTTTCTGCATCTGGGATTCGGGGCTATAGCCGCAGATGCCACATACAGCGGGGGGTTCATTTTGTTCAACACGCGCTATTAGCCTGCTTAGTTGATGGATTGTCATAAGCCCCGATGGAAAGACCATTGCTTTTCCATCGGGGTTTGTAGTATCTGTGAGATGATCACCTTGTCCCGGACAGATTTTACGTTATGTAAACGACAAAAAATATGCGGCCATATAACTACGGTATTATATTCAAGACAATACTATCATAATAAAGCTGATCAAAATCCAACAAACCGTTCATGTTAGTATCTATCCCAAAATAGATGGTATACTTACCCTCCGATAAACCGGAAGTATTTACCAGTTGAAATGGAGAAAGATCAAATAGACCTGTCTGATATGATGTCAAAAGGTTGTCAAGGTTGGCAACATAATTCCATGTATCATCAGGATATTTATAATAATGCCATCCAAATGGGGTCTCGGCTGCAAGCCACCAGTCTGCATTCTGGCCTGAACTGTTTTTTGCATCGAGACTGAGGTTTACAGACATCATATCACTTGTCTTCAGTGTTATCGGACCGTCAGAACCATTTATCTTCAGATCCGGTTGTATCAGATTGGCAGTCCCATCATTAGAACAGCCGCCTGTCCCTTTCCAGCAGTTATAATAAATATTAAGAAGCGGGAGAAATTCGGCAGTGGCTTTTAAATTACCGGCCACGCTCGGATGATCGTCGCTGCTCGGATATTCAAGGATATTGGGATCGTTGTCGTCGTCACCGCTGGTAATATGTTCTATGGCGCTCCCTGACCATCGGTGGTGATTACCTGAACTCTGGTTTAAATCATTGGTATCCGCATTGCCGCCGTTGGTTGTTAAAACATTGTAAAAATCAAATACCGCAACATTTTTATAAGAATAGTCTTTAAGCCACTCGTTTACGAGCCACTGATTGAATGCCCTGGCATTATTGGCCCATGTATTATCACTCAGGGGCGGGGCAGTAATCACAATAAAAAGCTTGTCCTGCTTTGTCCGGAAATACTCGAGTATATCCATGTATATGCCTTTTGCGTTTGCTATAGTATGGTATGCAGAGCTGCTGTCCTGACCTGCTAACGGGTTACTGCCGATTGCAGGAACCGTATCAGTAGCGCTGCCCTGAAAGGCAGAATTCGGAAAGCATGACTTGAACATGATTATCTCGTTTTCTCCGGCAGGCCTTGACGAGAGGCGTGAATAAGAGGCATACTGCCCGCTCTCATTATAAAGTGCGCTCATATAAGTTGAACTGCTTGTTCCCCTGAACCAGTTCCACCAGTAGCCGATGTCGGTATTATCGCCAATGCTGTCAGGACCCCAGCCATAGTTGGTATCGCTGACAAAATAGTTATTATCTCTCAGCGCAATACCCAAACCTCCATTGCTGTCAGACAGCCAGTTTTCACCGGTGGAATGGTGGATAAAGATAAGGTTAGCTGAGCCGGGGGAATTCGGGTTGAGAGCAGCCCCATCGGCAGAAATAAACCCTGAAATAATGAAAATGATAAACGTCGAAAAGATCATTAATGATTTAAACATTTTCCCCTCCTGTTAATGTTCGTTTAATGTCTTTGCCTTATTGCATTGATGAATAAACCTTGTTTGTTATGCTTCACTTATAGCATTTTTTATCACTTTTAGCAACTGCCTGAGGTTTTCGGTGCTGATGCTCAAAGGCGGCATAATTACAACGATATTACCGAGAGGCCTTATAAAAACGCCGTTATCTCTTGCCTTGTAAGCAACCTGCCAGCCTTTCTTTTCCTTCCAGTCGTAAGGCTCCTTTGACTTTTTGTCTTTTACAAGCTCGACCCCGGCCATAAGACCCTTGTTCCTTGCATCGCCGACATGAGGCAGGTCCGATATCTCTCTCAGCCAGTCCTCAAGGATTCTTATCTTCGGCTGGAGTTTATTGAGGGTCTCTTCTTTTTCGAATATATC
>JAKAKQ010000376.1 GCA_021813425.1 Nitrospirota bacterium | reverse complement strand
GCTCGGGATTAACCGGTTCTTCATAGGGCACGTTAACACCCGGCACAGGCCATCCCTTTTCACCTTTTTCATATATGTCCCTGGGTGCGCCGTGTGTCTCCTGCCGTACTTTCTCCCTCTTCTCGCATTCTTCAATCGAGCATTTAAGGTAAACCTCGGCGTATTCCGGAATGAGCCGCCTTGCCAGTTCTCTCCATCTCCTTCTGTTGCCGGTGGCGTCTATAATCACATTATGTCCGAGTTCAGCGATTTTTTTGGCATAAAACACAAGGCAGCGATATACTGTTTCTCTTTCGCTATCCGAATATGAAGGCTCAGGAGTCACAATCTGCCTCAACTCATCCATCCTTAAAATAACAAAGTCTGGATGGAGTCTTTTTATCTCATCGGCAGCAGTGCTCTTTCCGCATCCGGGAAGACCTGTAATCCATAATACTATCCCGTCCATACAAAAAGCTTAGCGCGTTAAAGAGCGAATATCAAGCGCCGGAAGTCTTATCAGGCTCTTTCTTGCCTTTTGAAAGCCTTTTTATGTCAGCAAATATATCCTCTATGTTCTGGTACCTGTCTTCCCTCACTTTTTTTATGCACTTAATAACAATCTCATCGAGCCAGTCAGGCACGTCTTCTGCAACATCGAGCACCCTGACCGAGCCAAGCCCTTCGAGATTGCCGGTCAGCATCTCATAAAGAATAACACCTGCCGAGTATATATCCGCCCTTACATCGAGATCGAGTCCCTTAATGCTTTCCGGGGGGACGTATGCCGAAGACGGTGTCCTGTCAAGGAAAAAAATGTTGTTTTTGGCATCGATAGCTATGCTGTCAGGGCATAAAGAACCGGAGAGCCGGCCGCTATTATAAGCTTCCTGAAGGCTTTTAAGGATCTGCACCCAGAGCTTAAAGCAGTGTTTTGGTTCTATCCTGCCGCTTCTTATAAAGCTCCTCAATGTAGTTTTGCCTTCGAGATTTTCCGTTTCCGGTGAAGGAGAGGCAAGCGCCTGAAGTCTTTCCCTCACATCTTTGTAAGTTGGATTAACCCTGTCTATTTCTTTAAATACCTCAAGCGCCTTCTGTATCTCCCCCGCCTTTTCAAGCTTGAAGGCGTATTTGTAGAAGTCTTCAATGTTTGAAGTCCCGGGTTTCCGGCCGCGAAGATTAAACCCGAACATTTCTGCAGCCTCTTTCAGCATTCCTTCTGCTTCGAGGAGCCTTGCAGCATTCATGTAATCTCCGGCCTCCCTGTAAGCCCTGATAGCGGCAAGCCTTCTGCCGGCCCTTTCCATAACCACTGCAGCATCAACTTTCTTCCCTGCCTTGTCATAAAGTTTTGCGGCCCCTTCATAATCACCTTCAAGCATTGATACTTCTGCAGCGCCTTCTATGTTGCCATCTCTTTCATACATCTCCTTTGCCTTGCCTGAAATGCCGATAAGGTCATAAAGCGCTGCCGCCCTCTTATAATCCCCGCCTTTTTCGTAAAGGGCAGCGGCCTTTTTACTGTCCTTGAGTTTAGTCTCATATACATGAGCTGCCGACACGAACTTCCCTGAATTTTCATAACCTTCAGCCTCTCTTCTGTAATCCTCGATCAAGGTGGTCTGAAATTTTTTCCCTATCGTATTTCTGTAGATGAACCTGACCAGAAAAAAAAGACCGACCAGAACAGGGATGAGCAGGAGGAAAAAGAGTGCAAAAAGACCGGTCTTTGCCTGCTCTCCGGCAGTCCCGACATTTATCCCCTGCTTTTCGAGAAGAGGGATACCGTATCTTAAGATATAGGCAAAATCATCGAGATAAAACAAATAACAACCTCCATGCTTTTATGTTAATCCCATATACATTTGAATAATATCATACTTCGATGAACAGTATAGTCTCAATACTAAAATCACAATCCCGGTTTCATTGACTTGAATGTTCCCATAAGTTAATATTTCAGTATGCATTCACATTCGGATTACGTATCCCTTCACCTGCATACCGAATACAGTCTTCTGGACGGGGCGATAAGAATAAGAGAACTGGTAGAACGGGCGAAGGAATTCAAAATGCCTGCCCTTACCATGACCGACCACGGCAATCTTTTCGGCGCAGTGGATTTCTATAAGCAGGTTACAAAGGCCGGGATAAAACCGATAATCGGCTGTGAGGTATATGTTGCGCCGGGGAGCAGGTTCGAGAAGGGGAATGTCGACAACGAAGAGGCGTCATTTCATCTTATACTGCTTGCAAGGGACAACACAGGATATAGAAACCTCGTCTCGCTTGTCACAAAGGCTTATCTGGAGGGTTTCTACTACAAACCGAGGATCGACAGGGACCTCCTTGAGCAATACAGCGGCGGACTGATAGGGCTTTCAGCCTGTCTCAAAGGGGAGATCCCCTATTGCCTTCAGAGAGGCCTCATCGACAGGGCAAGAGAAAGGGCGCTCGAATATAAACACATATTAGGTCCTGAAAATTTCTACCTGGAGATACAGGAAAACGGATTGCCTGAACAGATAGAGGCAAATAAAAAACTCATAGACCTGGCAAGGGAACTCCATATCGGCATAGTAGCAACAAACGACTGTCATTATCTGAAAAGGGAAGACGCCAAGGCACATGATATACTCCTCTGCATCCAGACGGGCAAGACACTTAAAGATGAAAGCCGCTTGAAATTCAGCTCGAATGAATTCTATTTCAAATCTCCGCTTGAAATGAAGGAAGCCTTTAAAGACATTCCCGAAGCGATAACAAATACAAGGGTGATTGCAGAAAGGTGCAACGTAGAATTCGCTCTCGGGACAACTCTATTACCGCGGTTCGAGGTTGAAGGAGGCGAAAAACCGGATGATTTCCTTGCAAAACTTGCCTATGAAGGTCTCAGGAAAAAACTCGGGGATAATGCTCCTCAAATATACAAAGACCGTCTGAGAACTGAACTCGATGTGATCGGTAAGATGGACTATTCATCCTATTTCCTTATCGTATGGGATTTTATAAGGTTCGCAAGGAGTAAGGGGATCCCTGTCGGCCCTGGCAGGGGATCTGCTGCAGGAAGCCTTGTTTCTTACTGCATCGATATAACAGAGATTGACCCTATTAAATATAATCTTCTTTTCGAGAGGTTCCTGAACCCTGAGAGGATAAGCATGCCTGACATAGATGTTGATTTCTGCCAGGACAGAAGAACCGAGGTTATATCCTATGTCTCTGAGAAATACGGACAGGACCACGTTGCCCAGATAATAACGTTCGGCACTATGGCGGCAAAGGCTGCGATAAGAGATGTGGGCCGTGCAATGTATATACCTTATGCCGAGGTTGACAGGATAGCCAAGCGTGTGCCGAATACCCCGAAGATCACGATCGATGCTGCCTTAAAGGCAGAGCCCCAACTGAAAGAATTATATGATACGAATACCGAGGTAAGAGAACTGCTTGATATTGCAATGAGACTTGAAGGACTTAACAGGCACGCATCAACTCATGCCGCCGGAGTCGTTATATCCCCTAAACCGCTTACTGAATATACACCTCTTTATAAAAGTCCCGCTGATGAGAGCATCATGACGCAGTTTGATATGGGTTCGGTTGAAGGGATGGGTCTCCTGAAGTTCGACTTTCTCGGGCTGAAGACGCTTACAGTAATCCAGAAGACCCTGGAGCTTATTAAACAGGGCGGCAATGAACTGATCTTAAAGGATATCTCCCTGGAAGATAAGGATACTTATGATCTTCTCAGTTCCGGACAGACAACAGGCATATTCCAGCTTGAAAGTTCAGGGATGAAAGATATCCTCGTCAAGATGTGTCCAAACAGGTTCGAGGACCTGATTGCGCTGGTTGCGCTTTACAGGCCGGGACCTATCGGCAGCGGCATGATAGATGACTTTATCAAAAGGAAGAAAGGCAAGACCGCTGTAAAATACGAACTCCCGCAGTTGAAAGAGATACTCGACGAAACATATGGCGTTATCCTTTATCAGGAGCAGGTGATGAGGATAGCCAACAAACTTGCCAGTTTCTCGCTCGGCCAGGCCGACATACTCAGAAAGGCGATGGGGAAGAAGAACATTCAGGCTATGGAGAAGCAGAAAGAAAATTTTGTTAGAGGTGCGGTGAGCAACGGTATTCCAGAAAAAAAGGCTGTAAGGATCTTTGATCTTATGGGTCTTTTTGCAGAATACGGGTTTAACAAATCCCATTCAGCTGCCTATGCATATGTCGCTTATCAGACAGCTTATCTGAAGGCACATTATCCTGTTGAGTTCATGGCCGCAACACTCAGTGCAGACATGAATGATACGGACAAGATCGTGAAGTCCATAAACGAATGCCGCAAGATGAAGATAGACATACTACCCCCTGATATCAATCTTTCCGGCAGGGAATTCAAGGTAATAGGCAATTCGATCAGGTTCGGACTTGAGGCGGTTAAAGGGGTCGGCGGAGCTGCTATAGAGTCGATCACAGAGGTAAGAGAACAGGGAGGACCTTTCACTTCAGTATCCGACTTCGTCGAGAAGGTTGATGCCCGGAAGGTGAACAAGAAAGTTCTTGAAGGTCTTGTGAAGGCAGGCGCATTTGATTCGATGGGCATAACAAGGACGTCTGCAATGAACACACTCTCGAACGTCCTTAATGGTACGGGAGGCAGGGAAAGGAATGCCGGCCAGCAGAGTATTTTCGGTGATGAACCGGAGGACATTGAAGATAATACGGAAGAATGGGAAGAGACGGAATTGCTGAGAAATGAGAAAGAGGCCCTCGGTTTTTATATTACCGGTCATCCCCTGACAAGGTATAATACCCTGCTTAAGAAAATAAGGGCAAAGAAGACTTCTGAGCTTGAGTCATCTGCAGACCGGGAAGAGGTTACAGTAGGCGGCGTGCTGAGAAACATCAAGAGGAAAAATGTAAAGTCCACCGGCGAGATGATGGCCTATATTACTGTTGAGGACGACGAAGGCAGCGCAGAAGTGATAATTTTTTCTGAACTGTATAAAAGCTGCGTCAACCTTCTTAAAAAAGATTCGCTCATAATGATAAAGGGTAATATAGACAGGGATGAAAAAGGGTCAAGGGTGAGGGCAAGAGAGGTATCAAGGCTCGAAGACGCAGGAAAGAATAATCTTAAAAGGGTTGAGATATCAATAATGGACTATGACTCATGCATGGAGAGACTCAGGGATATAAAAGAACTGGTGAGCCGGTATCCAGGGGAATGCCAGCTTTACATAAAGATAAGACTTCCTGGATCCCAGACATTGATAGCAACGGGGATTAATGTAAGGCCGGACAGTGGACTGATAAATACATTAGAAGGTATTGTCGGAGCCGGTGCGGTGACTTTCTCATGATAAAGTACTATCTGGATTTTGAAAAACCGATAGAAGAGCTTGAACTGAAGATCGAGGAACTGAAGCGCATATCCGACGGCAAGGATATGAACATTTCAGGCGAGATCAGGAGGCTCGAAAAAAAGGCCAGGGACCTCAGGACAGAGATTTTTTCCAAGCTCACGCCGTGGCAAAAAACGCTTCTGGCCAGACATCCCGACAGACCCTATACCCTTGATTACATAAATATCATAAGTGAAGAATTCGTTGAACTTCACGGAGACAGGAAATTTTCCGACGACAAGGCGATAGTAGGAGGCATTGCAAAGATAGGAAATGATACTGTCGTGATAATCGGACATCAGAAAGGGCGCGGCACAAAGGAAAGGATAAAACGCAATTTCGGGCAACCCCATCCCGAAGGCTACAGAAAGGCATTCAGGCTCATGGAGCTTGCAGAGAAATTCAAAAAGCCTGTTATAACATTGATAGACACGCCTGGAGCATACCCGGGTATCGGAGCAGAAGAAAGGGGACAGGCAGAAGCGATTTCTGCAAACCTGATGCTGATGTCAAGACTGAGAGTCCCTGTAATTTCTGTCGTGATCGGCGAAGGCGGAAGCGGAGGCGCACTTGCCCTCAGTGTTTCAGACAGGCTTTACATGCTCGAGCATTCAGTCTACTCTGTCATATCCCCTGAAGGCTGTGCTGCCATACTCTGGAGAAAGAACGGTGATCTGAACGCCGATGATTTCTCAAAGGCATCCGATGCCCTGAAACTGACTGCCCAGGACCTCCTGCAATTTAAAATAATCGATGACATAATACCTGAACCGCTCGGAGGAGCTCATAGAGACGTCGAGCAGACAGCAAAAAATATATCCGAAAAGATCCTTGAGGCTCTCGATGAACTCAGGGCAAAAACACCCGGAAAGTTAACGGAAGAAAGATATAAGAGGCTGAAAAAGATCGGGAGTTTCGTAGAAGAGTCTTAGCCCGTATTATTCACAAGATGAAGATAATTTTCTCAGACAGGAGATGACCATCTTCTCGCTCATTCTCGCTTCGCTTCCCGATGCCTATCGGGACCAAATAAAACCGCTCAAAGACAGTCCTCTCCTGCTTATTCATAACTAACCATAAGAAATATATTATTTTGGGCTTAAAAGGAGGGGGAAGCCGGCCTTTTAGGGGGTAGGGGACGGCCGGCTTGGGTAGATGACTTAGTTATTGCAATGGCTTATCCTGGGGTAAAACCCAAAGTGCTTGAGAAATACCTTCAGTCGCTGTTCATCCCAGAATGCAAGCATTATATCTCCTTCCGGAGATGGGACAAACTGAAAGCCTTTGCTAAAATCTGCCGAAACCCTGTATATTCCATTTTGTTCTTTAACATCTATTTTCTTCCTTGTGCCTTTCATGTTGACCTCCAAGGGTCATGCACTAATCATTAATTTAATAAGCAAGATTAATGCCAAAAAGATGTTGCGAGAATATTTTTTTAACTGCTTTATCTTCCTGTAGACCCCGTACCACTCACTTACTTGTGGCTTTCTGGTTCTTTCCCACAGGACAATGACGTGTGTAGCATTACTTCTTCACGGAAGTGTTTAATACATGTATGGGGTACCTTGCAAATTATGTGTAAGATGCAGGGATTCAATCCTTTGGCTGCATAGGTTTAATATAGTAATTATTGTATTAAAATTTATAGCCTGTGAGTCATTTCCCATATACTGTTTGTTTTGACCCAGTTTAGAGACTGTTTCTAAACTCAAATTCCAAACGGCATAATCCTAAGCACAGGATTCAATATTTTCATAAATTTCAATATTTTGATAAAATAAAATACAATTTACTAAGGAGGTCATAAGTAAAGCCTCACAAGTTGTCATTCCCGCAAGCGAAGCGCGTCGGGAATCCTTCTGAAAACAAAGAAAGATTCCGGACAAGCCGGAATGACAAAATAAGCTGAGATGTCGCTTTACTTTCGATCTTATTAGTAACAGGAGGAAATAAATGAAAAATATATTTATTATCTTTTTATTGGTTATCGGGGTTTCAGCATGCCAGCAGAAAGAGGAACCTAAAGCCCCTTATCAGTTTCCGACAGGGCCGACAGGCCCCATACAGGCGCAGGATGATCTGAAACTCCTTAAGGAAGCCGTTCAGAAAGACCCCGGCAATGTAAATGCCTGGATTAAGCTCGGCAATACCCTGATGGACACTTCGCGTTACGCAGAGGCTGTCGAAGCCTATCAGAAGGTGCTCGATATAGACCCCAAAAATGTTGATGTCAGGGTTGATATGGGCACATGCTACAGATATTCCGGCAGACCTGACAAAGCGGTTGAAGAATACAGGAAGGCCCTTAAGATAAACCCCAATCATGTCTTTGGACACAAAAACCTCGCAGTTGTTCTGGCTTATGATTTTAAAGACAATGCTCAGGCGATAAAAGAGCTCGAAAAGGTCCTTGAGCTTGCGCCTAATGCGCCTGATACCGAACAGGTAAAACAGGAACTTCAGAGGCTAAAGACAATGAAATAATCTGTCAAAGAATTAAAGTGTGCAGGAGGGAACTATCTTTTCACTCATTCTCGCTTTGCTTCCCGATG
>JAKAKQ010000159.1 GCA_021813425.1 Nitrospirota bacterium | reverse complement strand
AGAGGATGAGAAACTGGCAAAAACATTCGAGACTGCGTGCAAGCGTTTTATCATAAAAATCGACGATACGGTGGACTCCCTGCTCAAATTCTCCTCTGATCTCTTTGCCGTACCTTTCGATGCGGTCAAGGCAGAGGCGCTTTGGTCAACGAAATCCAGGTTTTACTATAAGTTTATGGAACAGCCGGTAGGGCTTGAAATAATTACGTCTTCCCTCACCCTTTCTCTTCCGAAGTTTATCGGCGAAAAGATAATCATCAGGAAGATGAAGGAGTATCTACAGCGTGTGATAACCATGCAATTGTGTCGAATCGGCTCCGATTTCGAAGAAAGACTGGACAAGAGCAAGCTTGATTTCAGGTGGGAGATGCTGCAGAGGATAGAGGCGACAATCGAGGGGATCAGTGCGGCGATTGAAAAAGGAATAGCTCAAAGGTCCAGAAGCGAAATTGAGGCGGCTGAACGGAAAAAAGAAGTATCGGATGTCCTGATGCGGCTCGATGGCATCAAGGACAGTCTTATGAAATTGAAAGGGGATTTGGGTGTTGTCAGCAAGTGCTGAAAAGAGGATCATTCGCTCACGCAAGCGCCGGGGTCCGCTCGCTATTTCACCGGTTGCGCGTGACACGGAGTTTGTCACCGTTTTGGATCACATCTCAAAGAGAAAGAGCCTTCATATCTATGGAGAGGAGGGTGTCGGGAAGAGCGCTTTTTTAGATCAGGTCTATGATTTTCTGAAAGCTCGGGGCGCCGTCGTTTCAATCTACTGCAGGAGCAGCAGGACATTGAGAGATATTCTGCTGCAAATGGCCCTTTTCCTGTTAGGCCATTTCATCCACCTTGAAAGCGTCGATAAATTCAAGCGTGTTAAAGAAATACAATGCGGTTCGGACATCAAGAAACTCAGTATCAAGGCGCTCAGAAATATTGTCTATTTCTATATTTCGCTGGGGGACTTTTGTGTTATCCTCGATCATCTTGAATATGTAACACCGAAGATCAACGGGTTCCTGACCATTCTTTATGAAAAAGCAACTGTGATCACCGCAAGCAGGCAAAGCTGGAAACTGACTAATTACAGTTTTAAAGGAAGACTCGATTATTGCCTCTATCTTATCCCAAAACTCTGTATAGAGAATCTGAAAAGGAAAGATGCTTTTCTCTTGATAGAAATACTCTGTCGCAATCTGCATGCCGATTTTCCCGCAAGGCAAAGAATGTTCGAGGAGGTTTTCCGTATTTCAAAAGGTAATCCTGGATTTATTGCGAAAATATTTGAAAAGGCGCGAAGGCCGGAATATCACAAAGACAACAGGCTGGATTTAAGGCTCATCATGCTCGATTCGAGGATGGAGGGGATCATGGGGAAAATAGACGCTATGAAATACGGGAGGTGAAATATGTTTGAGCTCGATATCCCTGGCTTTGGGTTAATAAAGCTTGAACACATGGTATCGGATTTTACAGGGACATTGTCTGTTGACGGGAAACTTTTGCCCGGAGTAAATAAACGTATGAATAAGATTGCCGGGTTTTTGAAAATACACATTTTAACTGCTGATACATTTGGTAAAGCGAGAGAAGAACTAAAAGGCATTAATTGCGAAATACATATTCTCGAAGGTGAAAACCATGATATACAGAAAGAAGAGTATGTGAAAAAACTTGGGGCTGATAGTGTTGTTGCCTTTGGAAATGGCAACAATGACAGAAAGATGCTCAAGGCTGCAAAGATAGGCATTGCGGTATGCTTAAATGAGGGATGCGCTGCCGATGCAATTAAATCAGCAGATATTCTGGTTACCTCTACAATAGATGCTGTTGATCTCTTGCTTAATCCAAAAAGGCTGAAAGCGACATTGAGGTTTTAAAAGGGCGGCCTTTCAGGCCGTCCTCAGAATTTAATGACTATGTCCTGACTTGTACACACCGGGTACTTCAAATAGATTCGTATAGGTATTTATAACCTGTGCTGCTTTATCTCCTGTCGATATCCCTTTTACAACCTCTCTTGTCTGCATGTCAATGATATACAATGCGCCATCAGATGCATTCGTTGCATATGCCTTCTTGCTATCTGCACTGAAGACGATATGCCCGACATGGTTGCCGCTGCCGACTGCGATATCCTTGAGTTTGAGCTCTGTGCCGGCATCAACGATGGTGATAATGTTGGAGCCATAGGGTGTGAGCACTACATATTTGCCGTCAGGTGTAAGATACGGATGTCCAACGCCGTTGGCAGCCTTGATGGTTCTCACGACCTTTTGCTGAGCAACATCAATGACCGCAACGGTTGAACCGCCGAATTTGGGACCAGGACCTCGGTTGCAGTAATAAAATAATTTCCCGTCCAGTGTGAATATCTCGTGATGACCTTCGATAACCTCACCCTCTGCTGTAGGTATCTCGATCTTCTTTACCTCCTTAAAGGTGGCCATGTCGACAATCGAAACAGACGGTTTGATCTTTGCTGAGTCATTGCCTTCGTAGACGATCCAGACCTGCTTGTTGTCGGGCGTAGGGATGAAATAGTGCGCCGGGCTGTCACCGTCAATCGTCGCGGCCACTTCGAGCGAAGGAATTTTCAAAACATATGCCTTCTTGTCAGCATAGTTCTGGACAAAGGCGTATTTGCTGTCCCATGTGAATGCAGAGTGCATCATCAGAGGCCCTTTCTGTTCTTTGTTAGCGTGATCGACTGCAAAGACTTTTAACTCTTTGTCTGTCTTTGCGTCAAGGAGGACTGCCTTTACCTCGCCGGTATGATTAATGAGAACATACTTCCCGTCAGGCGTCACGAGCGGATGTTTTACATTCTTGCCAGTCTTGATATGCGTTAAGGTTTTGTGAGTGACCGCGTCGATAACCGTAACAGAATCACCGCCGTTTTCTCCCACGTAGATATTCTTTAGATCAGGTGTAAGACATGCAAGCCATCCTGTCGGCCCAGTTTCACAATGACCTATGACCATGTCCTTTTGCGGATCGACGAATGAAAGGGTTTTCGAAGCCGCATTCGGTACGAATATCCATTTTGCAACTGCTGCATAGACTACGCTGCTTAAACTGATTACAATAAGTGCTATAAGCAGAAATTTGAAAAGCCTTGAGTTTTTTACCATTACGTTTACCTCCTGGTTAGATTGAAAGAAAAGACTGCGAAACCTTACCCCCTTTCATCGATCATTTGACTCTGAGAATAAATTATATTTTATCAGGGGGGGGTCAACTTGAAGTTATGAATAGTAAAAAATGTCAACTTATCTGTATAAAATTATGATGACTAAAAAAGTAGAGAGCATTCCTGATTATTTTTTTAGACCTCAAGAAACTGGACATACTAAAGGTTATGAGGTTAGACTTGTATTATAAATCCAAGTCGTTTAACAAGTTATAAACCATATCGATCAAAAAATTATTTATTACATAAATTATGCCATATGAACATAAAGTTATAGGGAACATGATCGTTTTCTTTATTGCCTTAATATTGCATTGCACCCCTGTAAATGCACAGACCCCGGAAAAACGTATTCTTCTTGATGGCTTTCACAAATTTTCCCCAGGCGATAATCCTGCCTGGTCCTCGCCATATTATGATGATTCACAATGGCGGTCAATCATCGTTCCTGGAAGCTGGCAATCGCAGGGGATCAGACCAGTAAAGGGCATCGGCTGGTATAGAATTCATTTTACTGCACCTGACAGCATTAATCATATTAAACCCACTGTTTTACTTGGAAGAATAGGAGATGCTGATGAGGTTTTCCTTAATGGGGTCAAAATCGGCGGGGAAGGCTTGATCAGTGAGAGATTTGTGGAGGCAACAAAGGTTGACAGGCTTTATGTCATTCCTGAAAATCTTATTAGGTATAATGAGGCCAATCTCATAGCAATAAGAGTGATGAATACCTATCTTAACGGAGGCATATTCGACAAAGGCATAATTGTCGGCGATTACAACGCCCTTTTGATAAAAAAATTAAGTAGAAATAAATATGCCATTGTTATGGAATTCTGCTTTTTTACCTTCTTTGCAGTTTTTTTTGTGACATGTTTTTTCTTTTTTGTTCAGGGTCTCAGAGACAGGGAATATATTTACTTCTGGCTTTTCATATCCATATATGGAATCCTCTTTGTTCTTGGAAGTGTCACTTTCTATAATACCGGATTGAAGACCTCATTAATTCAGCTGGCTATTAATGCCCTTGCTGCCTTGCTTCCGGCAGGGCTGGTTCTGCTTTTGATGCACGTATATCAGGAAAAACTGACTGTTTATATCAAGGCGATTATCCTGATATTTCTTTTCATAGCACTGGCAACTGTTTTGTTCCCTGGTTATTCTTCAAGGGGATACTTATATGAGGCATGGAAGATAAATTTTATTTTAACTGCCGGTTTTCTCGTCTTTTTTGCAGTAAAAACGTATTTGAGAAAATTTTATGAGTCAGGTCCTGTCCTGTTGGGTATCACAGGACTGATCATTGGCCTGATACTTGAATCTGTAGGGGGATTAGACCTTTTGCAGATTACCGGATTTTTCCTGTGGGATTACTCTGCAGGGTTTTTTATGATCTGTGTAATGTATGCCCTGACAGCAAGATACACGCGTATTAAGGAGGAACTGCGCTCGGCATCGGTGAGAATATTAGATGCCCATGAGGACGAAAGGGAGAGGCTGGCAAGAGAACTTCATGACGGAATCGGGCCATCCTTACTAGCTATTAAATTAAGACTTCAGATGCTTGAAACAATGATAAAAGAGAGAACTTCTATAGAGAAAGAGGTGATCCCAGAACTCATATCAGATATTTCTGCAGCTATAGATGAATTAAGAGCTATAGCAATGGACCTAAGGCCTTCTTTTCTTGAAAATATAAATATTGTGGAAGCCATTAGCTGGCATGCCGGAAAAATTCAGGAAAATTTAGGGATAGGAATAAAGGTTGATGCCGGTGATTTGATGGAAGTTAGTCCCAGGACAAAAGATAATATATACCGGATATATCAGGAGGCCTTGACTAATGCGGTAAAACATTCAGGGGCCACCGCAGTAAAGGTCGTTTTAAAGATGAAAGGTAATTTATTATCAATGGAGATTAAGGATAATGGAAAGGGCTTTGACGCGGACCGTGCAGAAAGAAAAAGGACAGGTCTGGGACTTTATAACATCAGGGAAAGGGTGGAACTTTTGAGCGGTATCTTCAGGATCAAGAGTGATAAAACGGGGACATCTGTTTGTATAGAGGTGCCGGTATCTTGATAAAAGTTGTAATAGCTGACGACCATATAATTTTCAGACAGGGCCTTTTGAAATTACTTCAGCCAGCAGAGGATATTTTGGTAGTTGGAGAATCAGGAGACGGCAATGAGGCTTTAACCCTGATCTTGAAAGAAAAACCTGATTTGGCAATCCTTGACATTTCAATGCCGGGCCGCAGCGGCTTTGAGATTGCTGAAGAGCTTCAAAGCAGAGGGGCCGGAACAAAGGTCATATTTCTTACAATGCACAACGACCCCTTTACAGCTAAAAAAGGCGTTCTTTCAAGCGCATCAGGATATATACTAAAAGATAATGCCTTTGAAGACCTTCTTTATGCTATAAGGGCAGTTGCAGCAGGCGGAAAATATATCAGTCCATTAATCTCGGATAAGATTTTGAATTTATTCACAGTCAGAAATAAAAATCATATACTTACAGATCGTGAGATTGAGATTTTACGGCTAATTGCATCAGGACTTACCAACAAACAGATAGCAGAAAAACTATTCATAAGCATCAAAACCGTTGAAACTCATAGAACAAAAATCATGCAAAAACTTGACCTCCACACAACTGCAGACCTTGTCAGATATGCAATAAAGACAGGCATACTTGAGCTTGAATAAGCGTCTTTAATAGAGTCTGTGTTTAAAGTAAGAAGTCGTCATCCTCGGGCTTGACCCGGGGGTCCAGAACATATTGAAAACAATGGATTCACGACTAATCCCGAACGCTTTCGGGACGGGAATGACGGACAAAAATCAGAGTTTATAAACAGACTCTTAATAAAATAAAAACAGATATCCTGCCTAAAATACGGTATTTACCTGGTAAAAATACGGTATTTACCCGATTGAACAGAATCCTCTGCAAGGATAATATTTATAGTCAATATATCATCATGTTGTAATAATAATCTATTCACATAAGATTATAAAGTTAGAAATTTAATTGATTAGGATTAAAAGATAACTATCCGGGAAACATGCAATTAATGGAACAAATAGACAGGGGTAACCCCCAAAAACTTTATATCCAGGTTTTTGAGATTTTAAGAAAAAAAATTGAAGGCGGTGAATGGCCTGTTGAATCCCAGATACCAATAGAAGAAGAACTGTGCAGAATTTATAATGTGAGCAAGGCTACAATAAGGACGGCAATACTGGAGCTTGTAAGACAGGGCTATCTCATGCGTCATCAGGGAAGGGGGACCTTTGTCTGCAAAAGGATTATACCTGAAGGGCTGACCATGTCCACAAGTTTCAGGGAATTCATGCTTGGGGCAGGAATAGCTTTTTCCACTCAGGTGCTTGCCCAGACAGTAACAATGCCTGTGGATGATCTCGGCATAAAACTCGATGTCACTGAAGATAAGCATCTTATTTATATCAGAAGACTGCAGATAGTTGACGGCGAGCCTGTTTTTCTCCAGGAAAGTTATATCCCATATTATGTTTGCCCTTCCATGCTGAAGGAAAATGTTGCTGATAATTCGGTCGTTGAGCTTCTTGAAAAAAAATATGAAATAATCATCACAAAAGTAAAAGATTATATTCAGGTCGTAAATTCAAGAGAAGACGAAAGCAAATTACTCAATCTGCCAAAGGACACCCCGGTCTTGCTTCTGGAACAACACTTTTATTCAGCAGAGACACAGGTAATGTATACACGTTCAATAAAGAGGACTGACAGGTTCAGATTTACGATGGAGTTTGAGAAAAAATAAAAAAGGAGAGAGATCATGTCACAGAACAGGACAGTAGGAGATTTGAAGATTGATATCTTTGATTATCCGCATATCCCGTATTGGTTTACGCTGAAACAGGCGACAGGGATCATAAGGAAATCAATGATAGAGTCAGAGAAGTGTTTTCATCCGCTGGCGATCCTTGTGTTTGATGAGAAGTATAATCTTATGGGCACACTGGAGCTTAAGAACATACTCAAGGGTCTGGAGCCGAAGTTCCTCAGTCCTTCAACAAAGGCTCAGGGATATACTGACAGCGCTGAAAGCCTTTCATCGGTCTGGGACAGCCTGTTTTCAGAGAAATCAAAGGCCCTTGCAGAAAGACCTGTCATCGAGGTGATGAATCCCATAAAAGGGCAGGTCAGTTCTGATTCTCCGGTAACAAAGGCCGCCTATTTGATGGTTCATCAGGATGTCATGATCCTGCCCGTAATCGACAATCAGAAGATAGTCGGGATAATCAGGATGAAAGAGGTTTTTGAAGAGATAGCAAAGGCGATTCTAAATGAGTAGTGCATTTATAAAAAATACCTGGAGGAATTAATATGGCAGACAAAGAAAAGAAATCATCAGAGGGATTGCCGCAGCCGCCAGGAGATATAAAACTGGCTCCTGCGACGGTCCCTTTTGACTGGAAAAGGGTTTTATTTATTGTATTGGGATTAGGTCTTTTTCTTTTCGTTTATTTTATGCCTCAATGGAAAGACGCCGTTGATCCGACCGGCAAGGCATTTCCATTATCAAGGGAGGGAAAGGGAGCCATCGCTTTATTCTTATTGGCCGGTATCTGGTGGGTCTTTGAGGTGGTGCCTATTGGAGTAACAGCTCTTGCAATCGGCGTATTTCAGGCCTTGTTCAACATCCGTTCTGCAAAGGAAGCTTTTAAGGATTTTATGGACCCTTCGGTTATGTTCATATTCGGCTCGGTAGTTGTTGGACTGGGCTGTACAAAGGCAGGGCTCAGAAAACGTATTGCCTACAACGTGCTTGAGGTTG
>JAKAKQ010000143.1 GCA_021813425.1 Nitrospirota bacterium | reverse complement strand
TAAGAAGATTATGAAATATGAAATGGCGTTAGGATATGGAGTGCTAAAATATTCGATATTGAATAAAAAGTATGAACCGAGCAGCAGTGTGACAAATAAGGCCCTGAAGCCTATCAGGGCCTTAAGTCTTAAGGTTAATGCATTTTCCGGCACTATTTAATGAGAGTAATGAGCTTGAATATAGGAAGATACATGGCTATTACGATGAATCCTACTGCTCCGCCGAGAAAGACCATAAGCATCGGTTCCATCATAGCAGTCAGGTTATTAACAGCATTGTCAACCTCGTCATCATAGAAGTCGGCAATTTTACTGAGCATTGCATCAAGTGCACCAGTAGCTTCCCCGACTGAAATCATATGAGTAACCATCGGTGGAAACACCTTGGCCTTCATCAGGGGTTCTGCAAGGGTCTTACCTTCAGAAACCGCCTTCCTTACATCCATGACGGCATATTCAATCACCTTGTTCCCCGCCGTTTTTGCGGTTATTTCGAGTCCATCGAGTATCGGGACGCCGCTGCTTACCAACGTGCCTAATGTCCTTGTGAATTTTGCAACAGCGACCTTCTTGATGAGTATGCCGAATACAGGGAGTTTCATGGCAATAGCATCGGTTGCCTTTCTTCCTTTTTCAGTTTTCCTTATTTGTGCCAGACCGACAAAAAAAGCTACTATAGCAATACCTGTAATCAAACCCCCAATGCCGGCCATAAAGCTGCTCAAGTTCATAACGAGGCGTGTTGGCCCGGGTAATGTTCCACCCATTTGTGTGAACATCTTTGCAAATGTCGGGACAACAAAGATCATAATTACAGCTATTACTATTACAGCGACTGATGTAACTACTGCCGGGTATACCATTGCGCCCTTGACCTTCTTTTTAAGCTTCATGGCCTTTTCTATATAGGCTGCGAGCCTGTTCAGAATTGTATCAAGTATACCGCCTGATTCACCAGCTGCTACCATATTGGCATAGAGGTCCGTGAAGGTTTTCGGATATTTCTTCAAGGCATCAGCATATGTTGATCCGGCCTCAACATCATTCTTTATCATTGAAAGAGTTTTACCGAACGCTTTATTTTCAACCTGTGTTGAAAGTATGTCAAGCGCCTGGACAAGCGGAAGTCCTGCATCGATCATGGTTGAGAACTGCCTGGTAAATACAACGATATCCTTGTCCTTGACCTTACCACCCATACCCAGAGCGCCAAATCTGGACAAAGCCTTCCCTTTCGGCCTTACGACTGTAGGGATTATATCCCGCTTTCTTAATTGTGCAATGACCTCTTCTTTTGAGTTAGCGGTAATCTCTCCTGTTTCTATAGCTCCCCTGCTTGTTTTACCCGACCATTCAAATACATTTGCCATTTCCTATCACCTCCCGCGGCCAGAGGGCGCGCTTGACGACAGCCTCTGGAGCATTGTCATTAATTCTTCAGGCACTGGTGATCTGCTTACTGCATCTTCATATGAAAGATGCCCTTTTGAATAAAGTTCTATTAAAGATTGGTTCATGGTCTGCATGCCGGATTTAGCTGCGCCTGTCTGCATCATGGAGTATATCTGGTGTATCTTGTCTTCCCTTATCAGGTTCCTTATAGCCGGGTTAGGCACAAGCAGTTCGATAGCAAGCACTCTTCCCTTACCGGACTTTTTTGCAATAAGCTGCTGTGAAAGAATTCCCTCAAGGACGAATGAAAGCTGAACCCTTATCTGTTCCTGCTGATGGGGAGGAAAGACATCGATGACACGGTTTATTGTCTGTACAGCCGAGTTCGTGTGAAGGGTTGCAAGGGTTAAATGGCCTGTCTCTGAAACTGTAAGGGCTGCCTCGATCGTCTCGAGGTCCCTCATTTCACCGATAAGCACTACATCAGGGTCTTGTCTTAAAACGTACCTTAGAGCGGCCTTAAAAGAAACCGTGTCTGCATTTACTTCTCTCTGGTTGATAAGACATTTTTTATGTGAGTGAAGGTATTCTATAGGGTCTTCAACGGTTATTATATGGTCAAATCTTTCTGAATTGATCCTGTCGACCATTGCTGCAAGGGTCGTGGATTTACCGCTTCCTGTAGGGCCTGTAACCAGAATTAGGCCTCTCGGTCTTTTAACAAGTTCATTCACTATTTCAGGCAGTCCTAAATCCTGGAATGTTTTGATCTCAAAGGGGATGGTCCTGAACGCCCCTGCAACGGCTCCCCTCTGCATAAAAATGTTCCCTCTGAACCTGCTGAGCCCCTTTACCCCGAAAGACAGATCAAGTTCGTTGTTTTCTTCAAATTTATGTTTCTGGGCATCCGTCAATATGCTATAACATAATGATTTTGTCTCAGTAGGGGAAAGATTCGGGAAATCGAGGGGAACTAATTTTCCGTCAACCCTCAGCCTCGGCGGGCTTCCGGTTGTGATATGTAAGTCCGATGCCCCCTTTTCTATCATAACTTTTAACAGGTCATAGATACTTGCCATTAATATCTCCTTTAATCACCAAAAGTTACACGTATTATTTCTTCCATTGATGTCACGCCTTCAGTCACCTTTGTCAATCCGCTCATCCTTAAGGTTTTCATCCCCAGGCGGATCGATGCCTTTTTAATCTCAGCCGTTGATGCGCCTTCGAGTATCAATTCCTTCAGCTCGTCTTTAATGGGCATCACTTCATAAAGCGCTACTCTTCCCTTATATCCTGAATTATTACAGGTAGGGCATCCCTTGCCTTTATAACATTTGATCGTCTTTGCCTCTTCCTCGGAAAAACCGGCTTTTATAAGCGCAGAGGAAGGAAGTTTTTCTTCCTCCTTACATTGTTGACATATCCTTCTTGCAAGCCTCTGGGCCAGTATAAGGATAACAGACGATGATACGAGAAATGGCTCGATACCCATATTCAAAAGCCTGCTTATAGTGCCAGGCGCATCATTTGTATGCAGAGTGCTCAGAACAAGGTGACCTGTAAGGGCCGCCTTGACCCCGATTTCAGCTGTCTCAAAATCACGGATCTCGCCAACCATTATGATATCAGGGTCCTGTCTCAAAAAAGACCTTAATGCCGAAGCGAAGGTGAGACCTATTTCCTCTTTAACCTGCACCTGGTTTATACCCATGAAGTTGTATTCCACAGGATCCTCGGCAGTCATAATGTTAGTATCAGGCTTATTCAGATAATTCAGCGCGGAATAAAGTGTCGTGGTCTTACCGCTTCCTGTAGGTCCTGTAACCAGCAACATTCCGTAAGGCTTGTTAAGCGCATCCATAAAATCATCGAGCGCTGCCTGTTCAAAGCCTAATTTTGTAAGGTCGACCTGAAGATTCGCCTTATCAAGAAGTCTTAAAACGGTTTTTTCTCCAAAGAGGCAGGGCAGTACTGAGACACGGAAATCTATTTCGCGTTTTTTACCGAGTTTCAGTTTTATTCTCCCATCCTGCGGAAGCCTTCTTTCAGCGATATCGAGCTTTGACATTATCTTGACCCTCGAAGTCAGGGCAGCCTTGATCTTGGTGGGAAGGTTCATTACAGTATACATTACACCGTCAATCCTGTATCTCACCCTCAATGATTGTTCATAAGGCTCTATATGAATGTCACTTGCCCCGGATTTGATCGCATTTACAAATATCCCGTTAACAAGTTTTACGATCGGGGCCTCAACATCTTTAACTATTTCAGAGTCTTCTTTTTCTTCAAGTACATCGACGTTATCAAGGGCGCTGCCCACTATCTTGTCAAAGTCGTCTACATTTACGCTCGGACCCTCATCAAAACCGCCCGGGAATGTTGTGTCTCCTTCAAGATCTTCGTCTCCGATTGTATAATCTTTTGCCTGAATTATAGCTGAAGTTGGGGCAGATGTTGTTGCAGTTGCCAGCATGCTTTCGCCTTTGCCAAGATAATAATTGGTAATCCCGCTGATTATTGCCGATTCACTCGATACAACAACTTCGACATTATATCCCGTCATGAATTTTACATCATCTATGGCAAAGACATTTGAAGGGTCAGCCATTGCAATCGTAAGGGTTGCTCCAACCCTGGCAACCGGCATAATAAGATACTTTTTTGCCATATCTGCAGGGATCAGCTTTAAAACAGATTGTTCTATTTTATATTCGGACAGGTTGATGGCAGGGACGCCGTACTGTTTGCTCAAAAAAGCAACAAGCTTTTCCTCTGTGAGAAAGCCTAATTTGACAAGGTTCGTGCCAAGTCTGCCGCCTTCTTTCCTCTGAACATTCAAGGCCTGTTTCAACTGTTCTTCAGTAATTACACTCGAGGATATTAAGAGTTGTCCCAGTTTAGCTGCCATAGGAATAAAATATATGAAAATACATGCAATGTCAATAAACAAATACTTATAAATTAGTATGTTACAGCAACTGTAATTAGTTTTATTTTATCATTAAAATTCTTTTTACAGAAGTTACAAACTGTAATTGCAAACTGTAATGGTATACTTGGACTTGTAATGTTGTTTTATAATATATTAATTATACCATATGTTTAACACTCAAAAGAACTCACCATCGACCCAGGATATGGAAAGGGCTGAAAGACTTCGTGAAGTGCTGGAGGCACTTTATGAGGTTAATAAAAGATTCCCTGTAATCGTTGAGGGCAAAAAAGATGCTATTGCGCTCAAGAAACTCGGCCTTATCGGAGATATAATAATACTCCACAGCGGCAAGGGGCTTTATGATTTCTGCGAAGATATTGCAGAAAAGTTCTCGAAAGTGATAATACTGCTGGACTGGGATGAAAAGGGAGAGAACCTTTACAGGTCAATTTCTAAATATCTTAGCGGGCACTGGGAAGAGTTCTCTGCGTTCAGGGGAATCATAAAAATCCTTTGTCAGAAAGATGTAAAAGATATCGAGGGAATCCCAAAACTTCTTTTAAGGCTGGAGGGAAGTGAATAAGCTCGGCAAAGAAGGCGAAGACATAGCAGTTGAATACTTCAGGAAGAACGGATTCAGGATTATCGAGAAAAATTACAGGACAGTCTTCGGAGAAATCGACATCATCGCAAAGGATAAAGACATAATTGTCTTTATTGAGGTCAAAACAAGGGCTGATAAAACTTTCGGATATCCTTTTGAGGCAGTAAACCAAAAAAAGAGAGAGAAGATCAGAAAAGTAGCGCTTTCTTTCATGAAAAAGTATAAGAAAGAGTTTCCTGCGAGGTTCGACGTCCTTAGCATTTATACTGAAAACGGAAAGGAACAGATAGAACATATTAAAGATGCATTTGAGGTCTAAAGACCGGGTTGACAATAATTTTTTGTAGATGCTATTCTGACTAAAGAAATCATTTTTCCTAAAACCTGGGGCTGTAGCTCAGTTGGGAGAGCGCTTGAATGGCATTCAAGAGGTCGTCGGTTCGATCCCGATCAGCTCCACCATTAAAATCAATCAAAATGAATTATTCAAGAGGTCGTCCCGGCGAGATGCCGGGATCAGCTCCACCATATTTTTCAATGGCTTACGCATATCGGCGTGACCCTTGTCTTTGCCGACCAACTGACAGCTTATGAAAAGGCTATCGCATCCTAATCTCCCCTTTTCTTTCCGCACCAGTGGATCAGACGAGTTTGACAGGCAAAGCTGACGGAAAGGAGAGGGGCCGGGGGTGAGGAATGGGAGGGGGAGGATGTGGCAAGTCTTACAGCGTCAGGGTCTTCATGCCTTCCTGTGCTGCGATCTTGCAAAGTCGCTGATCTGCTGAAATAAAGGTTATGTCATCGCTCTTAATATTCAGAGCAATTGCCAGTTGAATGCTGTCAACAGGCTTCATGTATCTTTTCAGTATAAGGTCTTCGGCCTTGATGACGTCTTCGGAGGTAATATCGAGAATCGTCATGTCCAGGGCTACGATATCTTTGTAAAAGAAATCGCGTTGCTGCTGAAATTGAATCCCTGTAGTAATCTTATCGACCTCGAAAAGGCGCTTCAGGTTGGAAATCATCTCAACGATCGTAATTGCGGAAATGTAAAGCGGCTGGCTGTGGTCTTCAAGAATACGAGTGACTGCTGCGGTCCCTTTTTCAGGCTGGTATCTCTTGAAAAGTGCGCTTGTATCTATGAAAAAAGACATCCGCTATCGCTTTTCTCTGTCCTCGATAACCCGCTTGGAAAGAGAAACGCCGATGCCGGAAAGACTTTTCTGAACGTCTTTAAGAGTAACGTCAGTGTGTCCCTGCTGCTTCGCATGACGGTGCAGCTTTGTGCTTATGTGTGGCTGGCCCATAGCCTTGGCAAGTGCTTTGCTCATAATTTCAACTCTCCTTTTTAACAGTCTATCAATCGGCAACCGGAAAGGTCAAGTTGAAGTTGAACCCTGACAATACTGGGATCAGCCATAGAGGACCTTGCCCTCTTTGTATATCTTCTTAATGAACGGATCGCCGAGTGAAAGCCTCTCCTCTACTTCTTCAGGTTTGTATGCGATATAGTCTACAGCTGCGTCAACATCCATAATGCGGTAAAGTTCTGTGATCCGGTCCGCCCCGTAATAAGGAACGTCTCTTTTGACGATAAACAGGTCAATGTCGTTGATGTCTTCTTTTCCCCAGGCAGAGGACCCGAACAGGATTATCTTCTCAGGCTTATATTTCTCGATAAGCTGGTTCTTGATGTCGTCGATCTTTTCTAATGCAACTGCCCTGTTCATTGGCATATTGTATCAAATAATCAAGAACTTTACATAACAGAATTTTTAGATAGAATCCTTTATCTGGCTTGTCCCTCTTCTGCACTATTGACTATTGCACACGCCTTCGGCGAAGGGCGGACGAGCGGCGGGGGATATTCAATGATAATGTGATCGATATTCAAGTTGTAAATTTTAGCTCGTCTGTAACAGCGACAATGCTATTTCAAGTTTAAGGAGACCGCATCACCATATTTCCAAGAGAGGCTATCAAGGGCAAGAGTGTGCGGTATTGCTGTCAGGTAAGAATATTCACCGTCTTCATTGAAATCAAATTTCAACAGATTAAAATGAAAAAAATTGGCAGATTCACTCCTGTTAGCACCCGATATTGTACCTGCTCCCAAAATATGTAAAGGGTGGAGTTCTCTTACCTCACCAATCTCACGAAGAATATAGGGTTTATACATATATGCGCAAGGATAGTGGGAATGTCCATGCAAAATAATTTTAACGCCCATATTAATGAATTCTCTTAAAACAATTGCTTGGTTTTTTAGAATACGATCTTCCCAGCCGGGAGTTATAGATGGCACGGGGAAAAGATGATGATGTAAAATTGCAATCCGAAGTGAGTCAGCGTGTTTCGTGTAGTTTGAAAGCTTTTCTTTGACGATTAACAATTGTCTCAGGGGTATTGCCCCCTTTCATATTCCGCATCATTAGAGATAGTCGAATTAAATCCAATAATTATAACTTTATTATGTGTTAAATGCGAAACAGTAAATAAGTCTTCTGTAATATTCGAAGAAATACCCCAATCAAGTTTTTCTTTGTTGATACTATACAAGTTGAGATAAGATCTCAAAAAAGAGTTTCGCTCCTCGCCCGTATTATAACAGTCATTAATAAAAGCTAAGTATTTGTCATATCTGCTTTGTTGCTCAGGTTCATAACGTGCTACATCATGATTACCAGGAACTATAATCATTTGATTTGGAGATAACTTTAATTCCTTGGCAATAAAATGAATAAAATCTTTTGCTTGCTTGTAATCGCTCACCCTGCTCTCACTTGCTAAGTCACCAGATATTACGCATATGTTTGGCTTTTGCCGTATTATGTGATCGCGCAAATGATTTCCTAAGACATCCTGCAACTTGAGTGAAGCATCGTTAAATGCATGATATCTTCCAAAGTGGATATCAGAGAGATGTAGCACGCATAATGGTTCGGGGATCAATAGGTCCTTTATGGCTTTACACCAAGCCTCTTCATTCCTCGTCTCGTAGGCCCCTAGTGTAGTGTCTCATAAATAACTTGACATATAAATAATTCTTTTATATAATTCTTATGAATGAATATAGCAGAGC
>JAKAKQ010000189.1 GCA_021813425.1 Nitrospirota bacterium | reverse complement strand
TATCAAGTTTATGCTCTGTAATGGAGATGAAGGCGATCCGGGCGCATTCATGGACAGGTCTGTTATGGAAGCAGACCCGCATTCGGTCATCGAAGGGATGGTGATAGGGGCAAAGGCGATTGGGGCCCATCACGGCTTTATATATGTCAGGGCTGAGTATCCACTGGCTGTCAAACGTCTCCAGATTGCCATTGATCAGGCCACTGAGGCAGGACTGCTCGGCAAGAACATCCTTGATACGGGATTTGATTTCGAACTGGGGATATACCTTGGCGCCGGCGCATTCGTATGCGGTGAAGAGACGGCATTAATGCGTTCTATTGAAGGTAAGCGCGGAATGCCGAGGCCGAGGCCTCCTTTCCCTGCCCATAAGGGACTTTGGGACAAACCCTCGGTCCTCAATAATGTCGAAACACTTGCCCAGATTGCGCCGATTATTCTGAACGGCTCAGAATGGTACAGAAGCCTCGGCACTGAAAAGAGCACGGGCACAAAGGTCTTTGCGCTTACCGGCGCTATAAATAACGTCGGGCTGGTTGAGATCCCCATGGGAATCCCTCTCAGGAGGATCATTTATGACATTGGCGGAGGACCAAAGAAGGGGAGAAAATTCAAGGCGGTTCAACTCGGCGGACCATCAGGAGGCTGTATACCTGAAAGTCTCCTCGACATACCCGTAACATACGAAGATATCGTCGCGACCGGAGCGATTGTTGGCTCAGGCGGTATGGTTGTCATGGATGACAATACATGCATGGTAGGCACTGCCAAATTCTTCCTCGAATTTACAGCAGACGAATCCTGCGGCAAGTGCACCCCCTGCAGGGTGGGAACAAAAATACTGCTTGACATACTTACTGATATTACCGAAGGCAAGGGCAAAGAAAGCGATATAGAGACTCTCGAGGACCTCGGCAGGGATATCATTGCAGCATCTCTTTGCGGTCTCGGGCAGACAGCCCCGAATCCGATACTTACAACAATAAAATACTTCAGAGAGGAATATGAGTCCCATATAAAAGACGGCTGGTGCAAGGCAGGAGTCTGCCGCGATCTCTGTTCATTCTGGATTGATGAAAAACTCTGCAAAGGGTGCGGCGCATGCTTGAGGGGATGTCCTTCAAAGGCAATAATCGGCGAGAAGAAAAAGCCGCACAAGATAATTCAGGAGGTATGTGTGCATTGCAGGTCATGTTATGAGGCATGCAAATTCAAGTCTATAAAAATAATGCCTGCTAAATATGAAGGCGAACCATCTGAATTAGCTGAAGTAGCAGTATCAGAAAGCAAAACAGAAAAGGGGGAAGCATAAATGGTAGAGCTGACAATAGACGGCAAAAAAGTTTCCGTAGAAGACGGCATAACAATACTTAAGGCTGCCCAGATGAACGGCATCAAGATACCGAACATGTGTTACGACAAACGGCTCAGACCATATGGAGCCTGCAGACTATGTGTTGTAGAAGCAGAAAAACAGCCGAGGCTTTTAGCTTCCTGTTCAACCCCTGTGGCACCCGGGATGGTTATCCTGACAGACACGCCTAAACTCAGGAAGGTCCGCCAGACCGTCCTTGAACTTATGCTCATCCATCATCCGCTTGACTGTCCCATATGCGACAAGGCAGGTGAGTGCGACCTGCAGGATGTTGCTTACGAATACGGCAAACCTGAAGGACGTTTCATAAGACACAGGAAGGCGATGCCTCCGGATGTAAGAGGCCCTCTGGTAGAGCTGACCGCCAACAGGTGCATCCTGTGCGGAAAGTGTGTTAGAATCTGCAGCGAGCATCAGGGCCGTGGTGCATTGGGATTGATCGGAAGGGGTTTCCCGACTGTTGTTCAGCCTGCATTCGGTGAGATACTTGAGTGCGATTACTGTGGACAGTGCATTGATATCTGCCCGACTGGGGCCCTCCTTAGCAAGCCTTTCAAGTTCCAGGCACGCGCATGGTTCCTCGAGGAAAAGGATACCATATGTCCTTTCTGCGGATGCGGATGTACCCTGACACTCGGTACCAGGGAAGGAAATGTCCTGAGGTCAAGGGGCAAGGAAGACAATGGCCGCAGTGAGGGAAACCTCTGCGGCAGGGGCAGGTTCGGGTTCGATTACATATATAGTGATAACCGTTTAAAAACCCCGCTGATAAGAAAAAACGGCGCATTTGTTCAGGCAACATGGGATGAAGCGCTGATGCATATAAGCGACAGCCTGAAATATATTATTAATTCCTACGGTAAGGATTCTGTCGGCGCTATCGGCTCGCACAGATGCACGAATGAGGATAATTTCATGCTCAGGAAATTTATGGTGAGTGTCATAGGCTCGCACAACATGGATTCCTCAGCGGCCTTTGGATATTCAAAGGTGCAGAAGGCCCTTGATATGGCCTTTGGACTGAAGACTCATTCAATAAACATGAAATCTCCGCTTGGCAAGGATGTCATTTTTATTCTGGAATCGGATATCAGCATCACACACCCTGTTTTCGGTCTTAATATACTTCAGGCAAAAAGGGAAGGATCACAACTGATCGTTGCCGATTCAAGGGATACAAAGCTTACCAGACACAGCTCGAATTACCTGAAGATGAGGCAGGGGACCTCTGTCGCACTTTTAAACGGGATGATGAAGATTATCCTGGACAAGGGGCTCTTCAACAGGGAGATAGTCTCAAAGACGCAGGGTTTTACAGAATTCGAAACCAGCCTGGCAGAATATACGCCCGGCAAGGTCTCGAAGATGACAGGCATTTCAGAAGAAGAACTCGTATCAACTGCTGAGACCATTGCAAAGGCAAAAAACAGGATGATCTCTTTGACGGTCAGCGCAACAGAAAATACAAAAGGCATGGATACTGTCCTTGCGGCATCAAACCTCGTTATACTGCTGGGAGAAGATATTGATGCGCTTCAGATACCTGCCGAATATGCAAACACTTACGGCACATATAAGATGGGAATCCGGCCGGATGCCGGAAAAACAGATGTGAAAGACATCTTTGATATGCTCTATGAAACCAATTCCCTCAACGCCCTCTATATAATGGGAGAGGACCCGGTCTCGACCTTTCCATACAATTCAAAGATAATGAGGACCCTTAAATCCCTTGAGCTTCTCGTTGTTCAGGATATAGCGTTGACAGAAACAGCAAAACTGGCACATGTTGTGCTCCCTGCCTCGAGCTGGGCAGAGAAAGACGGTACATTCGTCAATGCCGAGGGGATCGAGCAGAAGATCCACAGGATAGTAGATGCACCCGGCCAGTCTTTGCCTGACTGGCAGATTCTCAGGAACCTGTCCCTGTCAATGGGGAAAGAGATCGCCATCAGAAATATAGAAGGCGTTTCAGAGGAGATAAAAAAGACGATCCGTGAAGACCAGAAGACATCTGATAAAAGGGTCTTTAATACTGTATCTTATTCTGCTGGTGAAGAACCGGATATGGAATATCCTTTATCACTTGTAACAAGAGATGTGCTGCAGCATTCAGGGAGCATGTCAACCAGGTCAAAGGCGCTCGACCTTGTTGTTTCAGAGGCATTCCTTGAGATCAATGAGGACGACGCCAGAAAGTTCGGGATATCCGACAACAGCCATGTCAAAATAACATCAAGACGCGGGACTATTTATCTCAAGGCAAAGGTCACCGACACTGTTCAGCCAGGGACTGTTTTTACATCCATGCATTTCCCGCATGGCCGCGTCAATGCGCTCACATACCCGTCAGAAAATGGTGCTGCCGGGACAGATGCGGTCAAAATAGAATCGGTGAAGGGATAAGTCACATTGAGAAATTGCTATTAACTATATGAAATTAGAGGAAATCAAAGAAATTCTCGGTGCTGTAATAATCTCAAAAAGTGATGGTCTTGATATAAACATTATGAGGGCCTACTGCGCTGATCTTATGAGCGATGTGCTTGCCTTCTCTATCACCAACTCTCTCCTGATAACACATCTGACCAATGCGCAGGTGATCCGGACTTCTGAAGTTGCAGACATAAAGGCTATTGTTTTTGTCCAGGGAAAAAGGCCGGATATAGAGACCATTGCGCTGGCTGATGGGAAAAGAATCCCTCTGCTCGTCACCGATTTCTCGATGTTCGATACTTGCGGCAGACTCTACGAGAAAGGACTTCGGAGCCAATCTGATACGGACTTCTAACTTGGATAACTCATAAACTATGATAATAGAGAAAGGACATAGTATTCTCGCTCATTCTCGGTCTTCTATCCCGAAAGCTTTCGGGAAATTTGCCCTTTTTATTTATCAGAATACATACTGTCTGAATATCGGGCAAATAAAGCCGCTCAAATACTATGTCCTTTCATATTTCAGGTTAATTTATCAGGGTTAAATGAGCAACAGCGCAGACGGCATTTTTTTCCTTACAGGCAAGGACTTCACGAATGCAGGGGCCGCCTCAAGCAATCTAAAGGGGATCCTTGAAAATATGGGGGTGCGTCCGGAAATTATCCGGCGGGCAGCGATAGCGGCTTTTGAAGCAGAGATGAACGTGATCATATATGCTGTGGCAGGCATGATGCACTACTTTATAAACGACGAGATGATAAAGGTTATTCTGCAGGATATGGGACCCGGGATCGAAAGCATCGAGCTTGCGATGAAGGAAGGTTATTCTACTGCGCCTGATTACATTAGGGAGATGGGGTTTGGCTCAGGCATGGGACTGCCTAATATAAAAAAGAGCACAGATGAACTGAAGGTAAATTCTATTGTCGGCGAGGGGACAACACTGGAGTTCATTATCTATCTGAACAAAACGGCCTGACATTTATTTTTTTCAGGGCCTTATATCTCGAGTGCGATTTTTGCGGCGCTTCGCAGGGCATCGCCTACATTGCCCGGTCTTTGCGCATCTCCGACAGAAAAGACCTCTGCGGTCTTTTCCCTGAGAAGACCCTCAAGGCTATTTTCAGGCGCAGCGCCGACAGAGATAATCACCGAATCTGCCTGTAGAAAGGAATAATTTCCGTCTTTGTCTCTTATGCTGACCTTTCCTTGTTCAATCGAAACCACCCCGGTCTCTGTTAAAATAGTTACCTTTTTCTCCTTAAGTCTTTTCAGCAAGTCTTCTCTGGGTATATCTTTCATCCTGGACAGCACATCTGGAAGTATCTCTATTATCGTGATCTCTCTGTTTTCTCCTGATAGCAGATCAGCCGTTTCACAGCCTATATCGCCTCCGCCGATTATGACGATATATTTTCCTGGGTCAGGCATCCTTTCATAAATCTTCCGCACGTCATGAACTAAGAAGAGATCTGCTCCGGGAATATTAAGGGTATTTGAATGAGAACCTGTGGCAATTATAACGGCATCCGGGTTTTCAGCCATTATATCGTTAACTGCCGCCTTCTTATTTACCATGACCTTGACATCTGTGGCGCTCAGCGTATGATTCAGATAACGCAGCAACTCTGCTGTTTCACCTTTGCACGGCGCCTTATCAGCCAGCAGAAACTGTCCTCCAAGGATATTGTTCTTCTCTATGAGGGTTACCGCATGGCCTCTCAGGCTTGCAAGTATTGCAGCCTGCATCCCTGCAGGACCTCCGCCTGCTACGACTATTTTCTTCTTTTTCTCTGCCGGTATGATATGCAGTGCGTGCTCCTGGCCTGCAAATGGATTTACAGAACAGCACCGGCCAATGCCAGGCACTCCTGACTGGGCGCAGTCCTGCAGACAGTAGATGCAGCCCCTTATTTCTTGCCTTTTCCCTTCCATCGCCTTTTTGGGCAGATAAGGATCTGCTATCAGGGCCCTCGCCATCGCCACAAAATCCGCCTTTTCTCCGGCAATGATGCCTTCAGCAAGTTCGGGTGTGTTTATCTTCCCGATTGCGATTACCGGTATATCCACAGCCTTCTTGATCCCGGCAGCAAGATGCACCAGCGCCCCTGCCCCGGTATAATGCGAAGGTATAGTTATGTTCTTTGTAGCCTTGCTGCCGGCATTGGCAACTATCGCATCTGCCCCGGCAGAGGCCAGCATCCGGGTTGTCTCTGAAGAGTCCCCGAGCGTTATGCCGCCGGCAACGAATTCATCGCATACCAGTTTGATGAGAACAGGATAATCATCCCCTGCCTCCTGCTTGATCCTCCTTATCAGCTCCACTAAAAACCGCGATCGGTTCTCGAGTGTGCCGCCAAATTCGTCTGTCCTCTTGTTTGAAAGAGGCGAGAGAAGCTGTGCAATCAGGTCGCCGTACCCCGCCTGGATATCTATGCCGTCATAGCCGATCTCTCTTGCCCTGCCAGCGCCCCCGGCCATCGTACCGATAATGGAATATGCCTCCTCTTTGGTCATGTAATTTGTAAGGGACTGGACCCATTTGTCACCCTTCTGTTTTGAGCCGGGAACCTGTCTGTCAAAAAACCTCTCTTTGGGATAATTCAAATGCATGAATGCCTTTGCACCTTCATTATGAATAACACCAAGGAGGTCCTGAATTCCTTTGACATAAGAGTCTTCATCAAAACGCAGTTCATTTTTCCCTTTGTATAAGTCGGGGTAATCGAGGCAGGGGCAATCGAGGACGATCATCGCAGCGCCACCGCGCGCCCGTTCCCTGTAAAAGGCCAGCATCTGTTCGTTGACACGGCTGTCCTTTGAATATTTTGTAGGGAAGAGCGGCATAATGATGCGGTTCCGCAACCTGCACCTGCCGATATCTCCGGGCTGAAAAAGGTTAGGATAGTTCATAATGGTCCGCCTTTCACATTCTTTTTATAAAATCCTATCATATCTTTTACACCTTCTGAGAGAGAATATTGAGGCTGCCATTTCAGAAGATCCTTTGCCCTGGTATTATCAAAATAAAGGTCTTGTGAGAAATAGGTTATGTAGCTGACAGGATCAAGGTTGATCCCGAGAAAACCGGAAAAGAGATTAAGGGGAAGTGCGGCTATCTGTAAAAGGAACGGGGGTACAGGGATTATGCGAAGCTTCTTCCCGAGGCCTTCTGTTATGGCACTAAAGAATTCAGACCAACTGTGTCTTAAACCATCCGTCACAATGAATATCCGTCCTGCCGCTGCCTGCTCCATGCCAGCGCGACAAATGGCCTGTGCAAGATCTCTTACATAAATCAATGGCGCTATGTTCTTTGCATTTCCGGCAAAGGGGAACCCTACAGGACCAAACTTATCCAGTATGTCTATAAGCCTGCCGAGGTATCTCGAGCCCGGGCCATAAACAGGCGCAGGCCGGATAATAACGTATTCGACATTCCCGGCATTGCCTATTAGGAGTTTTTCACATCTCATTTTGTATTCGGTGTAATGGTCGGACAAAACAATCCTGGGAGCGGTATCTTCATTTGCCGGTATTGCCGACGGAATGCCTGAGACTGTTATGGTGCTTACGAATACAATCCGCTTTATCTTCTTTTCTTCTAAATGCCTGATCGTCTCTTCCAAAAGCCTGACATTCTTTTCGGATGACGCCTTTGATGTATTTTTTATCTCACCGATATGGTAAAAGACCTCCATCCCGTCCAGTGCATTTATGAGGGACTGCGCATCTTCAAGGTCCCCCTGAAAAACGTCCACATCTTTTTCCTTGAATATTTCAGGGATATCCTTCTTTCTTGAAAAGATCCGCACGGTATGGTTTTCATCCAGAAGCTGTTTGACCACATGGCTCCCGATAAAACCTGTCCCGCCTGTAACAAGCGCCTTCATATCCTAATCTTATCAGAAAAGAATTACTAATGCTTCTGAAAGATATTCCTGAAGGCGGCATTAACTGCAATGCATACCGACAAGGTAGACTACCAGATAGCTGATTGCAAACAGACCGGTATAAACCATGAATTCCGCCAGCATATGCATAGATGTCTCCATAAATCTCCTCCTCAAATGTCTTTAAAAGTTATTGTGTCAGAAGCTTTGCTATGAACACTATCCATAGGATTATCACGTATATGATTCTGAAGAGATTAAAAGAATCCATATGGTTCCCTCCCTTTTTTCAGTAATAAAGAAATCCCTGATCATTACCTCCCAAAATAAAACTAAGTCAG
>JAKAKQ010000262.1 GCA_021813425.1 Nitrospirota bacterium | reverse complement strand
AAGGAGATTGAATGAGGGTTGAAGATTTAGATGTTAATGAGATGATCGGAGATGTAGGCAAAATAATCTGCGAGCATGACAGGAAAAAGGGTGTTCTGATACATGCTTTTCAAAAGATTCAGCAGGATTATGGTTATCTGCCGGGAGAAGTATTAATGACACTTTCGAAAAAACTTTCACTGCCGCTAGCAGAGATTTACAGCGTCGCGAGTTTCTATAAACAGTTTCACTTTTCGCCAAGGGGCAAAAAAGTTGTAAGGGTCTGTATGGGCACAGCATGTCATGTAAGAGGGGCAAAGAATGTGCTGAATGCCCTTGAGGATGAATTTGGAATAAAGCAGGGCGAGACAACAGATGATCTGGCGATGACACTCGAGACAGTCGGCTGCGTGGGTTGTTGCGGTCTGGCGCCTGTTGCAACAATAAATGAGGATGTGGTTGGTGACATAGGGAAAAAGAAACTTGAGCTTTTGGTCAAGGCCATAAAAGAGGAAGAAAAATGAACAGCAGACTGAATAACATAGATGATCTGAAAAATCTCAGAGCCATACTAAAGCAAGAGACTTTCAGGACTGATAAGAACAGGGTAAGGGTATGCTGCGGGACCGCCTGTATGGCATCAGGTTCAAAAAAGATCGTTGAGGCATTTGAAAAAGAGTCGGCTAAAAAAGACATGGAACTTGAAATTGTAAGAACAGGATGTCAGGGACTCTGTCAGAAGGGGCCTGTAATGAATGTAGAGCCTTATGGATTTTTCTATCAGAAGGTCGGAGACAGGAAAGTAAAAGACATTATCTCCAATACCTTTTCTGCTGGAACCTCTGTAAGGGACCTGCTTTACAGGGAATCGATATTAAATGAACCGATAGAAAATGTAGAAGAGGTGCCTTTTTATAAAAAGCAGTTAAGGATTGCATTAAGGAATAACGGCAGGATAGACCCAAATAATATCTTACACTATATCTCTGTCGGTGGTTACGGCGCTGCTGAAAAGATGTTCGGTTCGATGACCCCTGAAGAAGTGCTTGCCGAGATCGACAAGGCGAACCTCAGAGGCAGGGGAGGGGCCGGATTCCCTGCCGGCAGGAAATGGGCCCACTCCATGAAATCCCCGGCAAAGATTAAATTTGTGGTCGCCAACGGAGATGAGGGAGATCCGGGCGCATTCATGGACAGGGCGATAATGGAAGGCGATCCGCACAGCCTGCTTGAAGGAATGCTGATATGCGCCTATGTGCTTGATGCGCATTATGGATTCATTTATGTAAGACATGAATACCCGCTTGCTGTGAAGAATCTGAAGACAGCGATAAAACAGGCCGAAGATCTGGGACTGCTCGGCGCAAATATACTCGGCACGGGTTTTGATTTTACTGTTGACATAAGAGAAGGCGCAGGCGCATTCGTGTGCGGCGAGTCAACAGCCCTTGTCGCATCTATTGAAGGTGAAAGGGGGTTCCCGAGGCCGAGGCCTCCAAGGCTTTCTGAATCGGGAGGCGGATTGTGGGGCTATCCAAGCAACCTTAACAACATAGAGACTTATGCATGTGTCCCCCCTATCATCGAAAAGGGCGCAGACTGGTTCAGGAGTATCGGCACCCCGACTTCTCCCGGTACAAAGGTCTTTGCACTCACAGGCAAGGTCAAAAACACGGGGCTTGTGGAAGTCCCGATGGGCATGACTCTCAAAGAGATAATATTCGATATCGGCGGAGGTATCCTCGGAGATAAGGAATTCAAGGCTGTTCAGACAGGAGGACCATCCGGAGGCTGTATCCCGGCAAGTTATCTTGACCTGCCTGTTGATTTCGATTCCCTGACAAAGGTAGGCTCTATGATGGGATCAGGGGGTATGGTTGTGCTCGATGAGGATACATGTATGGTGGATGTGGCAAAATATTTCCTGTCCTTTACGCAGTCGGAATCCTGCGGAAAGTGTCCTCCGTGCAGAATCGGCACCTATCAGATGCTGCAGATACTCGAGAAAATAACTTCAGGACAGGGCGAGCAGGGAGATATCGAGAAGCTTATAGATATCGGCAAACTCATACAGAAGGGATCTCTCTGCGGTCTGGGACAGAGCGCACCGAATCCTGTCCTAAGCACTATAAAATATTTCAGAAATGAATATGAGGAGCATATCTACGACAATTACTGCAGGGCAAAGGTCTGCAGTAATATGGGCGTTTTTGTGATAAATCAGGCAGAGTGCATCAGATGCGGGCTATGCAAAGAGGCCTGCGCCTTTAACGCAGTGACAGAGACAAAAGACATATATCACATCGACCGTTCATATTGCACAAAATGCAAGGCGTGCTATCAGGCCTGTCCTGTCGGCGCAGTTAAAATAAGAAAGCTCAGCGTTGTGAAACTCGAAGAGCAGTTCAGAATACCCGCTGAGAAAATAGAAATCCTTGAAAGGAGGGCAAGAATGACACTGAAAGACGTCATAGGATCAAAACCGTCAAAGATAGTGACCTGCAAGAAAGACTGCAAGGTAGCAGATGCGGTAACTATAATGGATGGAAATAATGTGGGTTCTATACTGGTTATGGATGATGATAAGAAACTGGTTGGCATATTCACCGAAAGGGACATCATGCGCTGTTTCGCAAAGAAGATATCGATGAATGATGCGGTCATGGGAGATGTGATGACCGCAAAGCCCATAACCCTCGATGCATCGATGGATATAAGTGTTGCCGTGAATGTAATGTCAGAGAAGAAGATCAGGCACCTGCCTGTTATGGAAAACGAGATGATTATAGGGATGATCTCTTACAGGGACCTCGTTTCCTACCTGCTGCCGGAAGTTCTTTATATGGCAGAGGATATCTATTAAAAGGTGATGGTGATGTCAGAGGAAAAGGAATTAAAAGTAGAAGACATAAAGAAGTCGGCTGAAGAAAAAAGATGTCCTGTCCAGAAGGCCCTTTTTTATATGGAAGGTTTTCTTGAAGGACCGATGTGCGGCAAGTGCCTGCCATGCGCCCTTGGGACTTATGAGGCGAGGATCAGGCTGAAGGACATTGTTCAGGGTAGAGGCAAGGATGAAGACCTTGTTACCTTAAGGCATATAGCAGAGATCATGCTCGAAAGCTCAAGGTGTAAAAAGGGTAAGGATACGGCTCACTATATCATTGAATGGATGAAGACAAATACCTACAAGGCGCATATCGAGGGAAGATGTCCTGACAGGGAATGCGTATCATTTATTGAATACAGGATAATACCGGAAAAATGTAATATGTGCGGCAAATGTAAAGAAGTATGTAAATTCGCTGCAATACACGGCGAGACGAGGAAACCGTATCTGAGCGGCTATTTCCCTTTTGAGATAAGACAGAAGAAGTGTGTCAAATGCGGTGAATGCGTCCCGGTCTGCCCGACAGGGGCGATCATAATTATTGATGTGAAAAGCGGAGAGCCGGTAGGCGTATAATCAGGCAGACAATAGCATTAGCAGAATAAAATTATCAATTATCAATGAACAATGATCAATGTTTATTGATTAAATAGAGGAGGATTAAATGGCAAAAATGATAAACCTGACAATAGACGGCAGGGAATCTCATGTCCCTGAGGGCACAAACCTCATCGATGCTGCTGAGGCATGCGGTGTGCATATCCCGAATCTCTGTTATCTTAAAGGCATGAAGGGGATAGGGGCATGCAGGCTCTGTCTTGTTGAAATAGAGGGGATGAAAGCGCCGTTTATAGCATGTACAACAAGGGTCAAGGAGGGGATGGTTGTAAATACCAAAACAGAAAAGGTGCAGGAGACAAGAAAGTTTGTTATAGACCTTATCCTTTCAATGCACCCTCTGGATTGCATGACATGCACAAAGGCAGGCGTCTGCAACCTTCAGAAGTATGCTTATGACTTCGAGTTGAAGGAGTCAAATTTTACAAGAAAGAAATTCGGTTATCCTATTGATGAAACAAACCCGTTTATTAAAAGAGACCCTGATTACTGTGTCCTCTGCGGCAGATGCATAAGGATCTGCAAATCACAGGGTACAGAGGTCCTGGACTTTTCCGGGCGAGGGGTAGGAGCAAAAGTCGTTACGGCAAATGACAGGCCCTTGCAGGAATCGTCCTGCACATTCTGCGGAAGCTGCATTGATGTATGTCCTGTCAATGCCATTCTCGAGGCAGACAGATGGAGAAAGGGAAGGGAGTGGGAATACGAAAAGGTCAATTCCGTCTGTGTTTCATGCGGCAACGGATGCAGTATTTCAGTAAGTACGAAAGACGGTGACGTCGTAAAGATAAACACTGGTGCTTCCGAAGGTCTGGCAGAACGCTTTATTTGCGCTATTGGCAGATACGGTTTTGACAGCCTGCATAGCGAGATGAGAGTGACATCACCGATGAAAAGGGTAAACGGCGAACTGAAAGAGACAACATGGGATGATGCAATCGCCATAGTTGCCGAAAAACTCAAGACAGCAGGCCCTGAGGCTGCATTCATAAGCAGCGGGAACATTATGAACGAAGATGCCGTGCTTCTTAAAAAACTGGCATCTGATGTGGTAAAGACAAAGAATTATGATTCGTCCGTCAGCCTCTACTCTGATTATGATGCCATGAAAGGGGCAGGCGCAGACCTTGAAAATGCCGACCTCTTTATCCTTGCCGGGACAGCCCCGGACCAGTGGAAGAGAGTTCTCCCTGCTCTGGATGCGATCGTGAGAAAAAGAGTTAATGCCGGAGCAAAACTCATAGTAATAAACTCAGGTGAGCCGAGGATATCAACAGCGGCAACAGCGTTTCTGAAGGGTGATGAAGTGAAGATGCTCGAGGAGCTTGCGCAGGCGATAATCTCAAAGGGAGTAAAAGCGCCAAAGGAGATGATAGAGGCATTAGCGCATATAGACCCTTCGGACATGGCAATGGACACTGCTGATATCTTTATTGCATCGAAATCGCCGGTCATACTCGCATCGCCTTCCCTCTATAAGGCAGCTGCAAACCTGTCTCTTATCAAAGGAGATGCTGTTTCGGTCCCGCTGGAAGCCAATGCAAAGGGCTTGGTGATGATGGGGCTTATAACAGAAGGCAGAAAATTCAGGGAGATTGTTTCTTCACATACAAGACTTGTTTATTCTGCAGGAGAAGTGCCTGTAGGCAAAAGGCCCGAGACAGACTTTCTGATAGTCCAGCATTCCCATATGACAGATCTCGCCATGCATGCGGATGTAATACTGCCTTCAGCTCATGCCCTTGAATCCAACGGTACGATAATCGATTATCTGGGCAGGTTGAAAGAGGTAAAAAAGGCAATAGAGCCTGCCGGTGAATCAAGGGAATCTTCAGATATCTTCATAGCTGTTGCAGAAAAGATGGGGGCATCGCTTAAAAAGGTCAAGGATACCGAGGTCAAAAAGGCCTTAAAGGCTAAGGTGAAAACTTCCTTCTCCCCGTTTAAGAGAGATAAGGGATTAGATATAGAGGAAGAGAAATTCCTGGATGAGATAAATAAATCTACTGTTAAGGGATCAAGACTTCTCTGGCTAAAAGAACTTGAAAAGACAGTAGCTGTTTAAATAGAGTCTGTTCATAAAGTCGTTGAGGAATGATGAACCTTTTCTGTGCGGAATTTATTAATTATTACGCCCTGCGGTCTCTGCCGCAGGGTTCTTTGCTTTTGCAGATAGCGGAAAATTTTAATGCTCAAAAATGGCAATAAAAATCTCAGTTATTTTCTTCCTCTTGTCTTAATTCTCTTCCTTACGTCTTTACCTGCATATGCCCGGTCTGATACATCCGATGCCACCGTGTCTTCGGGTGAAGAAACGATCCTTTTTCAGGATATACCCTCTGTTTACGGCGCAAGCAAATACGAACAAAAAGTTACCGAGGCCCCCTCGTCGGTGACCATCATTACTTATGACGAAATCAGGAAATACGGTTATCGCACCCTAACGGATTTATTGCGAAGCGTCAGGGGATTTTATATCACCTATGACAGGAACTATAACTATATCGGGGTCAGGGGGTTCAGCCGTCCCGGTGATTATAATACGCGTATACTTCTTATGGTGGATGGTCATGAAATAAACGACAATATATATGACAGTGTTCTTGTTGGAACTGAGTTTATTCTCGATGTCGACCTTATTGAAAGAGTTGAAATAATCCGCGGACCGAGTTCCTCGCTTTATGGTTCGAACGCATTTTTCGGGATTGTGAATGTCATAACCAAACGGGGCAGGGATTTCAAAGGCATTGAGGCCTCGGCCGAAGCAGGAAGCTTTGATACATATAAAGGACGGTTGAGTTTCGGCAATAAATTTAAAAACGGTATGGAGATGTTACTTTCCGGCTCGATCTACGACAGCGACGGACAGGATCTTTTTTACAGGGAATTTAATTATCCCCCTGCAAATAATGGCGTTGCCGAAGGCTGCGACTATGATAGATATCACAGTTTTTTCTACAAGTTGTCATTCCACGATTTCACTCTGAACTCAGGCTATGTTTCAAGGCAAAAGGGCATCCCAACAGCATCTTACGAAACCTTATTCAATGATCGCGGAACCTATACGATTGACAGACGGAGTTTTATAGATCTGAAATATGAACATACCTCTGCTGGACAGACCGGGGTTATGGCCAGAGCATTTTATGATTATTCCTATTACAAGGGTAATTACATATTCGATTATCCCCCTGTCACAGCCAATAAGGATTTTGCAAAGGGCGAGTGGTGGGGCTGGGAGTTCAAATTCATAACAAAGCTTGCGGAACATCATAAGTTAATAGCGGGTGCAGAGTACCGGAAAAATTTAACACAGAGTCAGAGCAATTATGATAGGAATCCCTTTTTTCTGTACCTGGATGACGAAAGAAAGTCCTGGAACTGGGCGCTTTATATCCAGGATGAATTAACTATTATTGAAAATCTTGTGCTGAATCTCGGCTTGCGGCATGATTATTACAAAGTATTTGGTGGAAGTACAAATCCGAGACTTGCTTTAATATTCAGTCCGCTTGATAAGACGACCTTTAAACTGATTTATGGAAAGGCGTTCCGCACGCCAAACACTTATGAGCTTTATTATGATGACGGAGGGCTTTCAACGAAATCCAACCCTGACCTGAAACCTGAAAAAATAAATACATATGAAATAATCCTGGAGCAGTACCTTGGTGATCACACATTTATAACGGTATCGGGTTTTTATAACAAGATAAGAGATCTCATCAGCCAGACTACAGATCCGGCGGATAATCTGCTGGTGTTCAAAAACATAGATGAGATCCGGACCAAAGGTATTGAATTCGAGATCGATGGCAGATGGCCTAATGGGGTTGAAGGGAGGATCAGTTATACCTTCCAGGAATCTATGGACCAGAAAACAGGAGAGATACTCACTAATTCGCCCGGACATCTTGGCAAATTAAATATTATTGTACCCCTGCTAAAAGAAAAACTATATTCCAGTCTCGAGGTGCAATACACGGCTAAAAGAAAGACGCTTAAACAAAAATCATACAGATGACTTCTTTATTACTAATATTACGCTTTTTAGTCGGAATATTCTGAGAGGACTGGAGATATCCGGCAGCGTTTATAATCTCTTTGACAAAAAATATGGAGATCCCGGCGCCGGAGAACATCTGCAGGATATTATACAACAGGATGGGCGAGGCTTCAGATTAAAACTCACCTATTCCTTCTGATCCTGATAGAAAATGACACTCTGCATACGCAAAATAATTTTTGCCCTAACTGCCCTCCTGGTCTTTTGGATGATTGTCCCTTTTGCGCAGGCAGGGAACCTGCGGATCGCTATAATGATCAGTAATGATTCAGCGCCATACAGGGAGACACTGGGAGGTTTTCAGGAATATCTCCGCAGGCAGGGTTTGCAAAGTGACTTCTCTATATATAACTTGAATGACAATGCCATGACTGCTGAAAAGGCCGTTCAGGAGATCAGAAAAAACAGGGCCGGTCTTATCCTGACCCTCGGCACTCTCGCAACCGAGGCCTCTTTGGAAAAGATCAGGGATATGCCTGTTGTAGCAGGCTTGATTCTGAAGGCGAATAAGGTAAATAATACAGACAATGCAACAGGGGTTATACTTGAATTT
>JAKAKQ010000398.1 GCA_021813425.1 Nitrospirota bacterium | reverse complement strand
TCTCCATAGTAGAAATTAAGGTTTTTTGCTTCTGCTTTTAGTTCTTTCACCATTTTATTTTCTTCCTGAATCTGTATCTTATATATATTGCAAGGCCGTTCATAAGCAGTGTCATTATCATAAGAACTATCCCTGCTGCTGCTGCATTTAACTGGAACTCATGCTGGGGTCTTGATACCCAGTTAAACATCTGTATCGGCATAACCGTAAAAGGGTCAAAGAGCCATTTAAAATTTATAAAGGGGAACACGGAGGATATAGGGGAAGAAGGAAGAAAGGCGATGAAAGTTAGGGCACCCACTGTGATTATGGGAGCTGTTTCTCCGATTGCCCTTGAAAGCCCGATGATTACTCCTGTGAGTATCCCGCCGGTTGAATATGGGATTATATGAGACTGCACTGTCTGCCACTTTGTTGCACCAAGGGCATAAGATGCCTCTCTGATTGAATTAGGGATTGCCCTTATTGATTCCCTTGTTGCCATTATGACCATAGGGAGTATGAGAAGGGCGAGCGCAAGGCCTCCTGTGAGTATACTTTCGCCAAACTTGAACAGATATACAAATAGTCCGAGGGCAAGAAGCCCGTAAACTATAGAAGGCACTCCTGCAAGGTTTGCAATATTTATCTCTATGATATCAGTAAGCCAGTTTTTCCTTGCGTATTCCTCAAGATAAATGCCTGCTGCTACACCAAGAGGTATTGCTGCAAATGCAGTTACAAGCAAAACAAGGAAGCTTCCCACCCAGGCAGAAAGTATGCCTGCCTCGTCAGGAAACCTCGACGGGAACGATGTGAAAAATTTATAGCTCAATCTCGGGAATCCATCAATGAAAAGATCAACCATAAGTGCGAAAAGGAGGACGAGCCCGATAAGAGTGGAAAGGAGACCAACAATCAGGAACACGTTGTTCCGAAATTTGTTGCATTTTATCAGCTTTTTTATGTCAGTTTGGCGTTCAGAGTTAGTACCCCCCCCACGCCCCCCTTTAGTAAAAGGGGGTAAGGGGGGATTTGACTTTTGACTTTTGACTTTTGACTTATTCATTAATACGCCTCTCTTATTCTCTTCCTCAGCCAAAATCCTATGATATTAAAAACAAGCGTTATAAGAAAAAGAGTTATTCCTGCCGCAAATATCGTCTTATATTCAAGCGTGCCGTGAGGCACATCTCCAAGGCTCACCTGAACTATGTAGCCTGTAAGTGTCTGAACCGGTTCCAGCGGATTAACAGTGAAAGTAGGAAGCATTCCTGCTGCTATGGCAACCACCATTGTCTCGCCAACTGCCCGTGATATGCCTATAATGAATGCTGCTGCTATGCCTGAGAACGCTGACGGAATTACAACCTTGAATGCAGTCTGAAGCTTTGTTGCGCCCATTGCGTAAGAGCCCTCTCTTATATGCATGGGGACAGCCTTCATAGCGTCTTCGCTTACTGAGCTTACATAAGGAATTATCATTATCCCCATGATTATACCCGGGCTTAATGCATTGAATCCCGAAAGGTCGGGTATGAATTTCTGGAGTATCGGAGTCAAAAAAAGAAGTGCGAAATAACCATAAACAACCGTGGGAACTGCCGCAAGAAGTTCAAGAATGGGCTTTATCACCTCTCTCACCTTATGCGGGGCGTATTCGCTCAGATATACAGTCACCGTTAATCCTAACGGGAGCGCTACTATGAGAGCAATTGCCGTTGTAAGGAGCGTGCCTGAAATTAGAGGCAAAATCCCGAACTTAGGCTCTGAAAAAAGCGGTGTCCACTGCGTTTCAGTAAAAAATTCTTTTAAGGATATCACTTTAAAAAACCCGAAGGATTCGTAGGAGAGAACAACAACTATGCCGATTGTTATGAGCACCGAAGATAGCGCGCTCAGAAACAGCGTTGCCTCTATTGTCTTTTCTTTCAGCTTTCTATACGAGTTGCGCTTCATTTTAATTACCTTTTATCACACTCCGGAATTAAGTTCAACAATATTATCCTTGAGAATTGTTACAGAAATATTACAAGAAGGTTAAAGATATGTTAAGACATAAGGAGAGGATACCGAAATCAGTATCCTCTCCTTATGGATATTGCCTTATTTCTTCTCTTCCAGTTTAAGTACCGTACAGTGCCACTTTTTCATTGCGGCAGGACCAAGGCTTACAGATGTCCCTCACGCTTGAGAAGTTCGTCCACCCGAATGCCGACCTCGTTCTTGCCACCGAAGCCCGTGCCCAATTTGTTCCCATCGAAGTTCTTCTTTGCTTGATCATAGTGCGCCTTAGAAAGCGGCACGTACCCGACTTGCTTGACCAGCTTTGCCGCATTGCTCAGGTAATAAGTGACAAACTCCTTAACTTCGGGCCTGCTCATAGCCTTCTCGGATACGTAGATGAAGATTGGACGCGCGAGCGGCTGGTAGGTGCCGTCCATCACGGTAGCAAGCGACGGAGAAACCGCCTTGGTGGTGCCCTTATTTACAATCGGCACTGCCTTAAGCTTGTCCTTGTTTTCCACATAATATGCAAGGCCGAAATAGCCGATGGCATACTTGTCATGTGACACGCCTTGCACTAACACATTGTCATCTTCGCTCGCGGTAAAGTCGCCGCGTGAGGCCTTTTCCTTGCCGTTGATGGCGTCGGTGAAGTAGTCGAACGTGCCTGAATCGGCGCCCGGTCCGAACATTGATATCTTATGGTCAGGCCACTTTGGGTTGACATCGCTCCATTTCATAATTTTACCCTGTGCTGCGGGCTCCCACATCTTCTTGAGCTCTTCTACAGACATGCTTTTGATCCAGTTGTTTTTGGGGTTCACAACCACGGTCAATGCGTCGAACGCCACCGGCAGCTCGACGTACTTAATGCCGTGTTCCTTGCATACATCCATCTCTTTTTTAAGTATCGGCCTTGATGCATCAGATATGTCTGTCTCGCCCCTGCAGAACTTCTTGAACCCTCCGCCTGTTCCGGAGATCCCTACCGTAACCCTTGCAGCGCCTTTCTTTGCCTTCTGGAATTCTTCAGCAACAGCCTCTGTGATGGGATAGACAGTGCTTGAACCATCAATCCTGATTGTCTTGTCTTCCGCCTTTAATGGCATAGGATAAAACACTGACACAAACATAAGGGCAATAACGCCCAAAACAAATTTTTTAAACATTTTTATCCTCCTTTTATTTTTCTTACTTCTGACAGACTTCTTATTTACGTTCACTTTTCCCTTCTACTTTCCTCCTTTCTTCACCAAAGATATTATTGATAAGCTGGAATACAAACATATTCGGCTTTCTTTTAATTAAAAAGTAGCATACTGCTATTAGAACTGCCAAGCATAAAACTATAACTATTATCGAAAGTGCCATCTAAATTAATCATATCAGGGGTTCTGTTACAGAAATATTAAGGAGATATTAATTTTCTGTGAAATACTATCTTAAGGAACGAATAAGTGCTTAAGCTTAAAAAGCAGACACCAGCGATGAATTAGGTGCTTTCCACTGATTTGACAACAGTAGCATCTACACAGTAATGAATCTATCCGGCTCGTCCCTGATAATTATTTTCTTTAAATAGAAAGGGCATTTCCTGTGACTCTTTGTCTTGCAGTATTCCTCAAGCTCAAAGAGGCTCGGGACATAAGAGATCTCGGTTGCCTTGCAGGCTGATATAACACATTTTACTAAATGCGGGCATCTCATGATCTCCTCCATATATTTAGGAAAGACTTTGTCTTCTGCACGAGAATATTTTCATCAGGCACTGCAACCAATGGGCATCTTCCAGGTTTTTTCTTGCAGAAAAGAGAGCTGAATAGAGGGGTAATGGGTATTATCCTCCGGCACATGGAATCAGCTTCCGTGTAATTAATACAAAACATTAGGCAACCTCCCTCCTGTGAAACTGATTATTAAAGTTTGGTCTGCTTGAGATCAGCAAATCTGCTATATAAAGTTTGCATCCCTCACCCTTATTTATTAAGCAGATTCTTTTTTCTGCACACTCAATATGCTCAGGTTCTATACCTGCGATCTCACAAATACCTTGCTTCAATTTCGGACACATTTTATTACCTCCTCCTCAGGCTTTTAGCCAGGAAAATTGCACAGTTATCATAGTTATCACTGCTGCAGTAATTTAACCTCATCAACACTCCTAACTTGAGCGATGTAAGGGATGCAACACAAATATTCGCTTCAATGTTGCAGTATGGACAGGAATTCCCCGAGACTTTATAAGCATCCACGTCTGCATATGTGTTCATAAAAACCTCCTTTATACCGACTATAACAAAAGGATATTACAGGGTTATTAAGACAGTATTAATTTTTACCCCCTTAGAAAGTGGACACTTTTTAACGGGTTTACTGACTCTGACCGAGGTAATACGCTACCCCTTTCCTGAGATCAAAAATACTGCCCTTACATATATAACCTTTTACGCCATATTCGGATACAGCCTTTCTAAGGCTATCCTCATCATTTGAAGAGTAAAACACTATAGGAATATCTTTTGACTTTTCATTTGAAAGCATAACTTTCGAGAGCCTATCTCCGGAAAGGCCGGGCATGTTTACATCGAGCAGGACAAGGTCGGGCTGCTGGACTCTCACGGTGTTTGTAGCACCGAATGCATAATGATGGGTGATAACCTCATAACCTTCCTCTTCCAGTATCTCTTTTGCCGTGATGAGATGTCTTACATCATCATCAATTATAAGTATTCTTTTTCTCATAACAAATTCCTCCTTTATTTTTTTATTCAGAAGACATTTTCGGCAGGACGATTTCGAAGGCAGTACCCTTCCCGTACGTGCTCGATACCGAAATGCTTCCTCCAAGCATTCTTATCAGATTTTTTGTTATCGTTAATCCAAGTCCGGTGCCCTCATGTCTTTTTGTCGTGACATCCTCCAATTGTGTGAAGGCTGTAAAAAGCCTGCTTATGTCCTCATCCTTTATGCCGAGCCCCGTATCACAGACAATTATTTTAATTCTTCCTTCTTCTTCGTTAAGCAAGAGGCTGATTTTCCCTTTCTCGGTAAATTTTGCTGCATTGCTCAGGAGATTGGTCAGTATCTGCCTGACCTTCAGAGGATCCGAAACGATATGCAGTGGGCTTATAGGAGTGATTACATCTACTTCCACAGGTTTGTTGCCGAGCAAGACGCGGGTGGTCTCGGCAGATTCCCTGAGCAGTGCCGCCATATCAAAGCCCTCATAGATCACCTCCATCTTTCCAGCCTCAATCTTTGATAGGTCAAGTATATTCGTTATGATAGCCCTGAGATTTGAAGCACTCGACATAAGCAGTGAAAGTCTGTCATTCAATTGATCCATATACCCTTTTTCGCAGGATATCTTCATGAGCTCTGCAAGCCCTATTATCGCATTCACCGGGGAACGCAGCTCATGCGTGACATTTGCGATGAACTGGGATTTTATCTTCTCGATATTTTCGAGTTCTTTTATGCGTGCCTTTGCGATCTCCTTCTGGACCATGCTGTTTGCAAGGGCGTTACTCTGCTGTATTATCATCTGCTTTACAGAAAGGAGACCCATGAAGCAGCTTGAATCATTCACTACTATTATCTCGTCATAAATATCCTCAACCGGTCTTTGCAATGCCATGTCTATAGCAACATCCAGTCGCTCATTTTTGTGTATCGTGAGGGGCTCCGTATCCGCCACTGTTATTACAGGCTTCCGTCCATAAAGCTCAAATCCAAACCTGCGGAAAAGTGTGAAAAGGAGCTTTTGCCTTGTAACAAGACCGACAGGTTCATTCCCTTCTACTATGGCAACTGCATCGAGCGATGTAGAACCGAAGAAATTCTCTGCTACGCGGTTGACACGGGTCTGAGGCGGTACGTTTTCTCTCGATGCTATTAACACCCCGACGGTATGACATTCTGTTTCAAATGTCATGATACACCTCCATGAGACTCGACGAATATCTCATTGAACACGGTTTTTTTCGCCGATAACAGGCTGTGGCTTTGAGATGTAATAACCCTGAAAGAGCTCTACTCCGAGATTTTCGAGTTCCTTGAATTCTTCTTCTCTCTCTATCCCTTCGGCAATAACCCCTATCCCCATTCTTCTGCATGCATACACGATAGAGTCCACAAGGTTTTTCTTTACGGATATCCTGTCTATGAATGATATGAAATGTCTGTCAATCTTCACAAAATCAGGCTCGATTATCGAGAGCATCTTTAGACCTCCGAAACCTGCCCCGAAGTCATCGATTGCGATCGTATATCCTTTTTTCCTGTAATATGTTATAGAATTCATGAACAGATCATAATTATGGATGGAGCTCTCCTCGGTTATTTCGAGGACGATATTCTTTTTCGGTATCTGCCATTTTTCGGCAAGCTCATCCGTTATGCCGGTTCTGTGTGCTGTATCCATCAGTGTCTCGGGACATACGTTAATGAACAGATGTTTTGCATCCCTCCCCAGCCCGAACCCAGATGCAAGGCTTATAGCATTCTCTCTGCATCTGACATCGAGAGATGATATCATACCGATCTTGATTGCCATTTGAAATAACCCGCCTATGCCACCAAAGATGTTTTCTCCACGAATCCTTGTTAAAGCCTCATATCCGTAAACAGTACTGTTATTTGAGAAGACAATCGGCTGAAAGTATGTTGTCAGGCAATTGCCGTCAAGAAATTTTAGTATTGTTTCTTTTCCTGCATACTCATCGATTATTGTTGGCGAAAAGAGATTTATCCCCTTTTTTGAAGTTTCATTCATGAGCAAGCCCCCTACGCAGTTATGATCTCATACCTATGATAATGAACAAAGGTTACAGCATTATTTCAACCACATGAAATTTTTATGTTGTTGTGTTTAAGGTGTAGCGAAACAACCTTAAATCCGGTATCTCCGCTTCTCTGATTGCAATTTCTTCTTCGTATCACAAAGGATATTAGGACACTCAAAATAGGTCCCCTTGTCTAACATCTCCCTTCCGTAGACAATACATTTCATAATTCCCCCTTATTTGCAGCAAAAAAACCAAGTTTATGAAAAAATCAGGCCCGGTTTCCCCCGGATTACGCGAGCCTTGCCCTTATTGCATCAAATATCCTGTACCTCCATGACCACACGCCGGACTCGGGACAGCGGGATAACGTCGAGTCCTTGCCTATGACGTATCTGTTCCCGCGCCAGACAACGGTATTCGATAAAATAGGGATGAACCATACGAAACCTATCAACAGATCTTTAATCGGAGATAGGAGATAAGTAAGAGGGTTTAATCTTGAGCCGATCTTTTCTCCGATATATAAATCCCCGATTATCTTGATAATGCTTACAATAAGCGCAAAAGATACGGTTATCCTCGACGGTTTCCACAACAATATCGGAAGGGATGACATAAAAACAGGGTTGCAGATCAATTCTGAAAAATACTTAATGCCTCCAATCCTCCACCTTAGTTTTCCCCATCTTGTGTGCCTGTTAAGGAATCTCCTGATTCCCCAGTACTCGTTGACATTATCAATCATATGATTTGACAACACCACCTTTTTACCTGCCTTATGCATCCTTTCTCCGATGATATAATCCTCAGCAAGGATGTCCTTTACTGAGTTGAGGCCGCCTATTGCCTCGAGATCAGCCTTTCTCATCAGCATGGACTTGCCGATCACACATGGCATCTTGAAGAATTTGTCGAGAAAGCATACGCTTCCGATGATGAAGGAGTTTAGGTGAAGGTTTTCGAATATCGAGCCGATGGTATGGCCTCCGTCACCCCTGATCACATTTGTCACAAGGCCTACGGAGGAATCTCTCATGTGCGCTGCGATTTCTCTAAGATAATACTTGCCAACAGAAACATTGCTGTCGCTTATGAGGATATGTTCATATTTCGCAATCCTGTATCCCGGCATCAGATTGTTGACTTTGGGGTTCAATCCCTCATTGAATCTTTCTGTCACGATAGATATGTCTTCCTCAGGATATCTATCTTTTATCTTGGATGCAATTTTATAGGCAGGATCATTCCTGTCCTGAAGGCAGAATATGATTTCAAATTCAGGATAATCAATGAGCACGAAGCTCTCAAGGTTGTCAAATAGATTGTCATCAAGTCCCCTCATG